>DASVFC010000785.1:0-5113 GCA_036380235.1 Vicinamibacterales bacterium | reverse complement strand
GACCTTCCAGCCGTAGTGACGTTGCAGCACGGTGGCGGTCGCAAAGGCGCTCGCTGAATGGCCCGAAGGGAAGGATTTGTTGTTGCTGCCGTCCGGTCGATCGCGCTGGACCGTGAACTTCAGGGTCTGGACGAGGACCTGGGAAACGATCTGCGCGCGAACGATGTCGCGTCCGACGTGCGCGGCTTTCTGGTTGCCGACGGCAGCGCCGACGCCGTAAGCGGCGAATCCGGCCGCCGTCTGGAACGCAAACTGCCCGATGGTGTTACCCGACTCGAAGAGACTGGTCGGAATGTTGAAGCCGTTGTTAACGCCTTGTCGATCCCATGGCGCGGTCGCAATGGCGACGAGCGAGGTGTAACTCATCACCTTTGCGGTGTCGAAGCTGAAGAAGTTTTTGAAATCGCCGGCCGTGAGCTTGAAGAAGTTGCTGGTTTCAACCGCCGATGCAGGCGCCTCAACGGGCCGAACGCCTTGTTCCGCGGCAGCGATCTGATCGGCCGTTGGCAGCACCAGGGCGCCAGACGACTCGCCGGGGGTCTCGACTGGTGTCGGCTCCTGTGCTCTTGCCGGGGAAGCAAGCGCGCAGACGACCACACAAGACACGGCAAAGCGGGACAGGTGCATAAAACTCGTAGATTGGTTTACGGAAAAACGGCTTCAGTATCTCACGGCTGACGCTCGAACCCAACGAGAATCCAATTTCCTGAACTTCTGCGGAAATAAGCAGAAACGGGCTTGGTCCAAGCCTCGGGTCCGCCCACCGCCGCGATATCTACCTTCATGTACTCGGTCGCAGGCATTGCCGGCATCACCATCGGGCTTTGTGTTTCCTCGGTAGTGGCCACCAGCGTGGCCTTGTCCGCTTCGTTATCGAATGTGTACCAGAGCGCGCGATAGCCGGGGGCGCGGTCGGCGACGGCGGCATCGACGGCGGCGTTGCGGAATGTCAGCTGGCCCTTCTCGTTGATTGCGGGATCGACAATCGGATTCACCTTCGGCAGGAAGGTCTGCAGGATTCGCAGCCGCCGGTCGATGATCGCGCTCGCGAGGAACTTTTCCGATTCGGCATGACCGAACTGTCCTTCGGCTACTGCGGCGCGAATCATGTCCTCGCTGATTGCGGCGAGCTTGGTGGCTGCCCAGAAGGTATCGTCGCCGCGCATGTGGCGGAACGCCGCATTGGTGATGTGCGGCCACCATGTTTCGGGATCCCATTTCGAGTGATCGCGTGGCAGCCGCCCGATCGCCGGCGATTCGAAATAGTCCTGCGTGCGCCAGACCGGCACCTTGAACCCAAACGACAGCACCCGCTTGCCGATCTCGCCCGGTTGCTCGACCAGCGCCTCGTAGCCTTCCCACCCTTCACGCGGGCCGACCGCGGCGCTGCCGAGTGCCGATCCGAAGTCGAGCAGGTAGTGGCGGATGAAGCTCCGGCCATTCTCGTTGATCAGGGTCGAAAGCGAGTTGATGCCCTTGGCGTCGACGTGGTTGAGCCACGCCGCGAAGACGAAGTAGCCGCGCAGCTCGCGGCGGTGCTCGTGCGGCACGACGTCGTTCGGATCATCGGCGCGCGTTCCATAAAAGCGGATGCGACCGACGGGGCGTCCAGGCGTCGCCTTGCTGAGGATGACGCGATACGACCCGTCGCGATCGCGATCGGCGCGCGCGAGCAGCCAGGCGATGTCGCCCTGGGTCATCGGCCGCGGCAATTCGCCCGGCGGCGTGATGCGCGTGTCTTTGCCAATGACGAGGTTCGATGGCACGAGCCGGGCGATGTGATATTCGGCGGTGTGATAGCCGGCGGCCCAGAATAATTTTGCGGCCACGATTTCGCTGCCGGTGGCCATGGCGCGCCATCCGGGCGGATCGAACTTGACGAACCAGATCTGGCCGGCCGTGTCGCGAATGGTAAAGCCTGGCGTCACACCGTCGCTCTTGGCCGACACCACCGTCCATTGGCCGGGTGCCGGACCGTCGTCGATATTGGCGGCGCGCGCGACGAGGGCCGGCGTCAACGGCATGCGGCCGGCGCGGTTCACGAAGTACGGCCCATCGGGTACTTCATCGACGGTGTTGATGTTCTTGGCGCGCTGGCCGAGCACGGGATCGCCGGGCTTGAGAAACAGGTTCTCGATTGTTTGATACGCGAGGTCGGGCTCGTAGCGGGCCGCGGACTGGACGTCCTGCGTGAGCGGCTCGCGCCAGATCGGATCGTCTGGATAGAAGCGGCGCGTCTGCGCCGCGACGGTGAGCGACGCGGCGGCAATGAGCACGAGTAAGAGAGATGAGCGGCGTGTCATGTCAAAAAGCCTGCGAGCCGCCGAAGATGATCCGCAAACCTTCGCGGCTCCGTGCTACTTCGATGCGCAGCGCGTTGAAGTTCGGACCGTGAAACCTGGCGCCTACGCCCCACGACGTCTCGAACTCCGAGATGTCGAAGTCCCGCCGGTTAGGCGCCACCTGGCCGGCATCGAGGAAGAGGGCCATGTCGAGATAGCGCGATGGCCGCCAGCGATATTCGCCGGTCAACAGAACGCGGTTGCGATCGCTGAAACGGCGATTGGAGAAGCCGCGCAACGTGCTGCCGCTGCCAAGGAAAGGCGCCAGCACCACCGGCACTTCGTGCCCGCTGTCCGGCGTCGCAATCGTCATCAACGCCCGACCTGCAAGCACGAATTGTTCGCGCAACAGCGGCAGCAGCTGCACCGCTTCGTATTCGGTGGTCTGGAACGAAAACGGCCGGCCGCCGGACTCGTGATGGCGCTCGACGGTGGCGCGGTACAACCCGCCGCGCGTGCTGTAGCCCGGCGAGGGCCGGGTGTCGAGGGCGACGGTGGCCCTTGCCACCTGGAAGGTCAGGTCCCGATCGATACCCGGCATTTCCCCGGGGCGAAACCGGGGCACGTCGATCGTGGTGTCGATGTCGAGCAGCGAATAGCCGGCGCCGACGAAGACGTAGCGGAAGGGCCGCATCGTGGCGTTGACGCCAAGCTCAATCGGCTCGTAGTCGTAGCGCGTGCGATCGCTCTGTTGCGAGTCGGGACCGCTACCGTAGTACGACACTCCGCGCGCATCGAGCCACTGCGCCGTCGCATCGAGTTGCACCAGGTCGAACAGCTGCGGCGACGCAATGGTGCCGCGCGCCATCATCGAGTTGTTGAGCGAGATGCCGGTCTGCAGGTTGAGGCCCGCCGAGTTGGCGAAGCGCTTGAGGTAGCCGGCGCCGACCGCCATGCCGGTGCCGCTGAAGACGCTGCCGAACCAGGGATAGAACCCGTCTCCGCCGGACAGCAGCGGCGACAGCAGCACACGGCGAATTACTTGCTCAGCCCGCGACGGTCCTTCGACGCCCAGTTCCTTTGCTTTTTCGGCCTGCTGTTCCGCGATCGCCTCGACTCGTGTGGACTGCGCCGCAGCCGGCGCAGCGCCGATGAGCATAGACAGTATGAAGATGAGTACGCGCATCGAAACCCGAATCATAACTGCCATTTGGTGCGTGTGTACGCCACTCGAAAGCCGTTTCGCTCGGCATTGCGCTGCGACGCGCTGCCGGGAGCGGCGACCATCATCGCCAGGTCGCAGCCGCGCGATACCGCCGTGCGCAGCCGCGCATCGAGCAACGCCAGCTGTGCACCTTGGCGGCGGCCTTCAGGCACCGTGCTCGCCCCGGCGAGTAAGGCAACTCCCTCATGCATGAAGAGCGCAGCCGCGGCGATCGCCTCGCCGCCGATCTCGGCGACGAAGCAGGTGGCCACCTCGACGCTCGAACGGGCAAACCCCTGCATGAACGGCAAGACCTCGGGCATTTCACTCCATCCACGCGTCGCCACGGCGCCATACCAATCGGCCTCGTGCTTCTCGACGACGCGGACGCGGAGTTGCGGGTTGACGGCGAGCCCGGTGGTGCCGTCGATCGATTGGTACATCACGTTCGACACTTCGATTGGCTTATAGCCCCGCGCCGACAGCGTTGCGTAGAGGTCGGCGCCGGCGTGAGGGCTGACCTCATGAAACACCGCCGAGCCGCGCGAGGTGAAGAAGCGTTCGATGGCGTCGAAGTCACGCTCCATCGGCCGCTCGTGAATGCCGAGGCAGAACGTCTGCGTGATGGGCGACCCCACGCCGGCGAACATCACCAACGTGCCGGCAATGGTGGTGCGCATCGCGCCGGAATATGGCTCGCGCCGCGCTTGTGCGTCGATGAATGCAGCGTTGCCGTGGCCTTCAGTGGTTTCGAGACGCCGCGCTAGCGCGAAGTCCGCGAACGGAGTCGACATGAAATGAGCTATTCATGTTACCCCGAGCCGGCGCCAGCACCGCTTCGAGCAGCGGTCGCATCCGAGTCAGCTGCCTCAGCCGAATCACGAAATCCCAGGCCCGCTCGAATTTCTTCCAGCCCGCGCTATAGGCAAGGTGCTTCAACGAATGCCGCAGGGACTCATGCGCCGATGCGGCGCGGACGATATTGGACCAGCGATAGAACTCGCGGTAGGACCAGTCATAACCTTCTTTCAGTTCCTGCGCCGTGAGCCCGGCAGGCTGATACACCACGTGACGGGTGTCGTAAAAGTCCCAGTTGCTCGTGGTCAACCGTCCCCGTGCCGCCATCTCCGAGTGCAACTGCGTACCGGGATACGGCGTCAGGATATGAAATGTCGCCGTGGTGATGCCGTGGCCGACGGCAAAATCAACCGTGCGAGCAAAGACATCGCGATCGTCGCCATCGAGGCCGAAGACGAAGCTGCCGTTGATCATGATGCCCAGATCGTCGAGGCGCTTAATTACCTCCTGGTAGTCACGCCCGAGGTTCTGCCTCTTGCCGGCACCGGCGAGTCCCTCGCGCGACAAGGTTTCAAAGCCCACGAACAGGCTGCGCAGGCCCGCCGCGGCCGCTAGTTCGATGGTGTCGTCGCGCAGGATCGAATCCACGGTCGCCGCGCCCTGAAACACCCGGTTCATGCCTTGCATTCCGGTAAACAAGTCACGAGCAAACCGCCGGTTGCCGAGCAGGTGATCGTCGAGAAAATACAGATGCCGGCCCGGCAATCGCGCGATCTCGGCGAGTGCGGCGTCGACGCGCTGCGTGTAGAACGATCGGCCACCGTCGAAA
>DASVFC010000784.1:0-2564 GCA_036380235.1 Vicinamibacterales bacterium | reverse complement strand
TTCCGCCGCGCCGTCCGAGAACGACGCGATCACACCTCCCCGTGCAATCAAAGCGCAAGTCATCCACCTCGATGCGTCGAAAACGCTGGCGCTATTCGGCTCCGAGCAAAGGACTGCAGAGCCGAAACCCGCAGAGCGGCCATCCGAGCTCCTTTCCCTAGCTCCCGCACACGACCCCCCGAGAAGGGCGGCCGATCCCACGACGATCGGCGATCACGCGCGAACCGCGAAGAGCCCCGCCGTTGACCGCAGCGGCGTCATTGGCGTTCGCAGCGTGCTCGTCGCGGTGTTGGTGATCGTCGTCATCGCGCAAGGTGCGTTCATCGCCCGTGAGGTTTTTTGGAGCACCCCCGCTGCCGCGGCACCGGAGACGGGAACGTTGCGCGTGTCGTCTGACCCCGTTGGCGCACCTGTCGTCATCGACGGGGTTGCGCGGGGCATTACTCCGTTGGAGATCGATCTGCCGCCGGGTGCACACACCGTGGAAGTTGGTAGCGGAGCGCAGGCGCGCAGTCAATCGGTGACCATCAATCGCGGCGGCACATTCGCGATGCACCAGGGGTTGACTGTGCCCGTCGCCACGAAGTTTGAACCCGGCACGGGCGGCCTCCAGATTGCGACGGAGCCAACCGGTGCGCGTGTTTCGGTCGATGGCACGTTCCAGGGGATCGCGCCAGTCACGGTGATGAACCTGAAGGTTGGCGATCACGTCGTGACCGTTCGCGGAAACGCAGGCGAGCCGGTGAATCGCACCGTGCAGGTGAGCGAAGCCAACATGACGTCGTTGGTGGTCGCGATAACGCAGCCCACCGGTTTCGCTTCTGGCTGGATTGCGCTCAACAGCAGCATCCCGCTCCAGATTCTCGAGCGAGGCACGATCGTCGGCACCAGCGATACGCCGCGCATCCTGTTGCCGACCGGCGCGCACGAACTGGAGCTGGTCAACACGGAACTGGGTTTCCGCACGACGCGTTCGGTGCAGGTGGTTGCGGGTGCGACGGCAGCCGTGCCGGTGAAGCTGCCAATGGGCGCGATCTCCATCAACGCACTGCCATGGGCCGAGGTGTGGGTTGATGGCCAGCCTGCCGGAGAAACCCCTATCGGCAATTTTTCGGTGACCATCGGCCGGCACGAACTGATCTTCAGACATCCTGAACTCGGCGAGCAGCGGCGATCCGTCACCGCTGGGGTCAACAACCCTGTTCGCGTCAGCGTTGACTTGAGGAAGAAATGACCGGCTCGATTCGTCTCGCCATCTTCATGACCTCATTCTTGGCGGCGAGCGCGGCGGCGCAGGACGGACTGTCGCGGGCGCGCGAGATGTACGAATCCGCCGCGTATGAAGACGCGCTCGTCGAACTCGGCCGGTTGAAGAGCGAGGCCAGCGCCAGTGCGGTGCCGGAGATTGAACGCTATCGAGCGCTCTGCCTGATGGCGCTGAATCGCGGATCCGAGGCCGACAAGGTGATCGAATCGCTCGTGATCAGCGATCCGTTATATCAACCGGCCACCGCGGAAGCTTCGCCTCGCGTCCGTACCGCGTTCAACTCGGTACGGCAGCGGGTGCTGCCGGGCCTGGCGCGGCAACTCTATATCGACGCCAAGGCCCTCTTCGATCGAAAGGCGTATCCGGAAGCGGTCGAGGCTCTCGAGCGCACGGTGAAGGTCATCGACACTGTCGACGGCGCGCAGAAAGCGGAGCTGGCAGACCTGCGTGTACTCGCCGTCGGGTTTCTCGAACTGGGGCGCGCCTCGGTCACGCGCCCGGCAGCCCCTACAATCACAACTGCCCCTGCGCCCGTCCAACCGCCCTTCCCCGCTGCGCCGCTGCCGCTCACGAGCGATCTGGCGGTGATCAAGCAGGACCTGCCGCCACTGCCCTTCTCGCTGGCGAGCGCCGGGAAACAGGAGTATCGCGGGCTCATCGAGGTGCAGATCGACGTCACCGGCAACGTCACCGACGCTCGCATGTTGCAACCGGTCCACGCCTTGTATGACGTGATGCTGCTGAAGGCCGCGCGGGAATGGCGCTATGAGCCGCCGCGCATTGGCGGCCAGCCGACCGCATCGCGCAAGCGCGTGGAGATCGTGTTGCGGCCATAGACCGCCTTTTTCGCGTACATAAATTCCCCGAACCGAGTACTTTATCGGTCAACGGAGGAGTCATGCCGCGTTTGTGTGTTGCTGTTCTCGCAGTAGTCCTCGCCTGCCCGCTTGCCGTGTTCGCCCAGGCGGGCAACGCCGCGAAGAGTGTTGAGCCATTCAAGGTTGGAACGTTCCGGATCGGCGGCGCCACGACGGTCGGCGTCGTGCTGCGCGACGCGCTCGTCGTCGATCTGGTGCAGGCGAATGCGGCGCTCGAGAAGACGCGCTCGTTCCCGGCGCGGCGAGTGCCGTCAGACATGGTCGATCTGATCGCCGATTACGAAAACGGCCTCAAGGGCCGCATCTACGCCATCGTCAACGAGCTGGTGCAGTCGAAAATGCTCGACGGCAAGCGCCCGGCATACGTTCGCGACCTCAAGGAAGTGCAGACGCTGGCACCCATTCCGAGGCCGCGCCAG
>DASVFC010000783.1:0-3715 GCA_036380235.1 Vicinamibacterales bacterium | reverse complement strand
GCCGCCGAGGATGGTGACCTTCATCCCGGCGGCGTGCGCAGCTTTGATCGCGGCGATCATCTCTGCTTCGGTCTGTGTCTCGACGAACCATTCCGCCGGCCCACCCACCTTAAACGTCGTCAGCGGAGCAAGCGGGACGTCACGGCGCAGACGATCGGCACCGAAAACGGTTACCAGACGGGCCGACAGGTCGTTCACGACACGTCCCTCACGTCGGCATAGCGCAGTAGCTGGCGCTCGCGCGCGATCAGGGCGGCAACGGCTTCCTGGCGCGTGCACAACACGAACTCGATGAAGTCGCCCGGTGCGAGTTGCCCGGCTAGCGGCAGATCTGCGGCAATCACGTAACCGATCTTCGGATAACCACCTGCCGTCTGCCGATCGGCCATCAGCAGAATCGGTTCACCGGCCGCCGGCACCTGGATGGCGCCGATCCCGACCGGCTCAGAGATCAACTCGCTGTCGCGAACGCGCGCAAGCGGCGGCCCCTGAAGCCGATATCCCATTCGATTCGACCGCGGCGAGATGCGAAAGCTCACACCGGCAATCGTCTTGATGGCTTCGCGATCGAACCAGTCGTCTTGTGGTCCGGGCATCACGCGCAACAAGGCGCGGCCGCTCGTCGGCAGCGTCAACCCCGGCGATTTGCGCTGCGGGCGTGAAGACAACTGTGCTGGCACCGGCACGCGATCGCCGCTTGCAAGCGCCCGGCCATCGAGCCCGCCCATACGGCTCACGAGGTGGGTCGCACGGCTGCCAAGCACTGGCGTCGTCTGGATGCCCCCCGCAACCGCCAGGTATGCCCGCGCACCCTGTAACACGCGACCGAACTTGAGGCGCTGCCCAGCCGCAATGGCGAACGACGCGCCCATCGGCACCGGGCGCTCGTCGCAGCTGACGTCGAACAGGCCGCCGCAAATTGCGACCGTGGTATCGACTTCGACCACGAGTTCGGGACCGATCAAGGTGATCTCGAGTGTGGCGGCATCCGGCTCATTGCCTACCAGTTGATTGGCCAGGCGATGTGAAAACGAGTCCATCGGACCGGCAACGGGAACACCGGACTCCTGGTGGCCGAAGCGTCCGAGATCCTGGACGGTAGTCAACAGGCCTGGCTTGATCACGTGCAGCGCACCCAGGGTCATGCCTGCGACACCGCTACGAATCGAACGAGATCGCCCGGCGCGAGCAGGCTCGGGCGCGCACGATTTGCGTCGAACATGACCGTGTCGGTCCTGCCGATCAACTGCCAGCCTCCAGGGCTCTCGACGGGATACACGCCGGTCTGGCCGCCGGCGATGCCGACGGATCCGGCAGGCACGCGCTCCCGCGGCACCCGGTGCCGCGGCGCGGCGATGCTCGATTCGACGCGACCCATGTAACAAAAGCCGGGCACGAAACCGAGCATGTAGACGCGATAGGTCCGAGCTATGTGGCGTCCGATCACGTCGCCAGGTGCGCACCCTGCAAACTCCGCCACGAGGCCGAGATCGGGACCGTCCGCACCGCCGTACCGAACTGGAATCTCGATGACACGCCGATCGGCAACCGCGCTGATCGATTCGATCGCCCCGAACTCGGCTTCGATCGCGCGTTCGAGCGCGGCCAGGTCGGTCTGCAAGGGATCGAAGTGGACGCCGACGGTGCAATAGCCCGGTGCCACATCGCGAACGCCCCTCGCCCTGCGCGCGCGAATGCGCGCCGCCAGCTCGATGGCTCGCTCGTTGACGATCGGATCAATTACCTGCTCGAGCTCGACGAGGAGCATCGACTCGCCGCACTCGCGAATCTTCACGGCCGCGCCGCCAGCGCGTTGACGAGTTTCTGGTGAATGCCGCCGAAGCCGCCATTTGACATCACCACCACGAGATCGCCATCCCGCGCCTCTTGCGACACAGCGTCGGCGATCGCATCAACCGTCGGGAGATGACGGGCGCTGACGTGCCGCCGCGTCAGATCGTCGACCAGTTGTGTCTCCGACAGACGTTCCGATTCCGGCAGGGTCGAACGAAAGACCGAGGCGAGCACCACTTCATCGGCGCCGGCAAACGCGCGCGCGAAATCGTCCTGGAACACGCGCCGGCAAGACGAGGCCGAGCGCGGCTCGAAGATGGCCCAAATGCGCTGGCCAGGCGCTGCCTGCCTCACGGCGCGCAAGGTCTCCTCCACCGCGGTGGGATGATGCGCGAAATCGTCGTAGATGGTGACACCCTTTGCTTCGCCCACCACTTCGAGCCGCCGCTTGACGCCCTTGAACGTGGCGAGGCCGCGACGAAGCGCCTCGATGTCAAGACCAACGTCCACGCCGACGGCGATCGCGGCGAGTGCGTTCCTGACGTTGTGCTCGCCGAGCAACCCCATGGTGAATTCACCTTGATCGACGCCGCCGCGCTTGACGCGAAAGCGCGTACCGCCGCGAACCCGAATATCACTGGCCTGCCATTCGGCACCGGCCGACAGGCCGAAGGTCTGCACGCGGCTGCGGACGTTGGCGATCAATGCGGCCGCGTCCGGACTATCGATCCCGAGCAGCACAAGCCCACGGCGTGGAACGAGGTTCACCAGGCGCTTGAATGCAAGACGGACTTCATCGATATCGCGATAGATGTCGGCGTGATCGAACTCTATGTTGTTGATCACCGCGATGTCGGGCAAATACTTGAGAAACTTCGCCGTCTTGTCGAAATACGCGCTGTCGTACTCGTCGCCTTCGATGACGAAGGCGTTACCGCTCCCGAGACGATAGCTGGCCCCGTCGTTGCCGAAGTTTCGCGCGATGCCGCCGATCAACACCGTTGGATCGGCGCCGGCTGCGGTCAGCAACCAGCCGGTCAGCGATGTCGTGGTGGTCTTGCCGTGCGTGCCCGCAATCACGATCGAATGCGCAGCCCACAGCCACTGATCGCGGATGGTTTCCGGCAAGGACGCATAGCGAATGCCGGCGTCGAGCACCGCTTCGAGTTCGGCATTGCCACGGGAGATCGCGTTGCCGACCACCACGAGATCGATGCTCGTGCTGATGTGATCGGCCTTGTACCCTTCAAGGACGGAAATTTTCTCCGCCGCCAGGAAGTCGCTCATCGGCGGATAGACGTGCTCGTCCGATCCGCTGACGTCATGACCGCGATGTTTGAGCATTGCCGCGAGCGTGGCCATGGCCGTACCTGCCACGCCGATCAAATGGATGCGTGCCACCTATTGAACCGCCGATTCCAGAATATGTACCACCGGCGCGGGTCCCGCGACGACCTCTGCCCTCACGCCGAACGGCAGCGTCCAGGTCGCGCCGGCGGTGTGCCCTGACGGAAAGTTGAACAGCACCGGGATGCGCAGGTCGGCCGTGAAATCGCGGAGCACATCACGAATGGCTGGTTCGCCACCCGGCTCGTCGCAGCCGGGAAACTCGCCGAACACGATCGCCCGCGCGTGTGTGAAGACGCCGGCCTGCGCCGCCTGCGTCAGCAGGCGATGAATGCGGTAGGGCCGTTCGCCGATGTCTTCGAGGAAGAGGATGGCGCCCTCCGGCGGCTGAAACGCCCACGGCGTTCCTAACGACGCCATCAATTGCGTGAGTGTGCCTCCAACAAGCACGCCGGTGGCGGTGCCGGCGTGCATCGGTTCGAGTTGCGGCGGACACATCTCGCCTGCCGGATCGTCGCCCATCACCACCCGCTGGAAGGAGTCGGCGTCGAAACCTTGCGCGCCTTTCGACAAG
>DASVFC010000782.1:0-4269 GCA_036380235.1 Vicinamibacterales bacterium | reverse complement strand
GGTGCAGCTTTCAACGCCCGCAGCGCCGCATTCGACGCGTTGGCGGCGTCCGCAGGACGATTCATCGCCAGCAAAGCAAAGCCGGCTTCGATATGGCCGGCGGCCTGGGCAACGGGATGCGGATGCGCGCTCAACGTCTTTGCCGCTGCCAGCGCATCCTCAAGGCGATTGCGGCCGATCAGGAACGCGGGGTAGTCGCGCTTGTTGACGACCTGCACGAGCAGGCTCGACGGCAGCGAGAACGCCTGCTTGAACAAGGCTTCGGCCTTCCGCATCTGCCCGATGTATTGGTACGACGCCGCCAGCAGCTCGAGATTGTGCGCGTGGTGCCAATCGAGTTCCGGCGACACTTTCTCTTTCGCAAAGTAATCGCGCTGCAACTTGTCGGCGGCCTCGAACTGCGCGATGGCGTCCATCACCCGCCCGGTGCGGCGAAGTTCGTGGCCGTGCATGTGGCGCGCATGCGGGATGTTCGCTGCCTGAGCCGAATATGCCGCGGCCGCATCGACCGCCTCTTTCATGCGCGCGTTGTTCTCGTAGGCATGAGCGGCGTAGTGACGCGCCGCAAAATGATTCGGCGCGATGGTCATGGCGCGGTCGTAGAACGCGAGCGATGCGATGACGGATCCCTGGCCGCGGTCGGCGGGATCGGGTGATTCAGCCATGCCGCGCTTGAGCAGCAGCTCGACGTCATTGGGAAACGCCGCGATCGCGCTGTCGAGAGACTTCCGGTACGCCGCAAGCCTCGCAACGTCGCGCGGGTTGTCTTCGGCCGCCATCTGCAGCGCGCGCGCGTCAACGTGGCGCTTGACGTGGTCGTTACTCTTGGCTGCCAGCGCCTGCGCGGCTGCGATCGCCTTTTTCGCTTCCGCCGGCTTGCTGAGCTCGACATAGCTGTAGCTCAAGCCGACGTGTGCGAGTGCCAACGCGGGATCGAGGCGCAATGCCTCGTGAAACGATCGCGCCGCCTCAATCCACACGTACGAATGCAAGTAGGCAAGTCCCTGCTCGTAGAACGCCTGCGCCTGCGCCGACTTGGTGCCCGCATCGTCGTGCGCGGTGCCGATGCCGGCGCGGATCGCGACGCGGCGTTCGAGCAGTTCTTGCGGGACCGAGGGAATGGAATGTTGCGCGTGCTGGCCGATGGCGGCCGCCGGAATCAGTACAAGGAAAAAGGGCCACAAGCGCATCAACGCATTGTGGCCCTTCATCGAGGTGAATTGCTAGAACGTCAGCTGGCCGCCAAGCTTGAAGAAGCGGTGCTGCAGCACGTTGGTCGGTCGCTGCCAGTTCGACGACGCCGCGTTCGAGTAGGTGTTGCTGACGGTGTACGGCCAGCTGCTGTTGAACACGTTGTAGAGGTCGAAGTCCACGCGCAGCCGGACGCGATCGATGGTGAACCGTTTGGCCAGCTTGAGGTCAAGCTGGTTGAGGTTGTGCTTGCCGTAGTCCTGGCCTTCCCACATCAGGCCGACGATGCGCGACGCGACGCCGGTCCAGTTGCGGCCGATCATCGGCGCCGCCGCGGCGCTGGTCAGCGTCCAGTTCGCGAGCTGGCTCGGACCGGCGCCGCCGGTCTGGATGCCGCGCGAGAACTGATAAGTGCCTGCGAGCTGCACGTCCCACGGCAGCGTGTACGAACCCGACATTTTCACGTCGGGACGGTAGGCGTACTCGCGGCGGCACGCGCGCGTGCCGTCTGGATAAATCTCGGTGCCCATGAAGCTGCCGGCAGTGTTCACCGCGTCGAAGCCGGCCTGCAGCAGGTTGCAGTTGTCGAACAGGCGCGAGGTGGCGGCGACGCCGGCCTTGAGGAATGCGCCGTTCCGGAACCGCGACTCGAGGTTGACGTCGAAGCCCTGATACATGTTGGTCTCACCGCCGAAGTCCTCGGAGAAACGAATCAGGCTGTTGGCCGGCAAGTTCTGCGCAAACACCGACGGCTTGAGATCCATCACGCCGCACACCTGGTAACCACCGCCGTCCGGCAGATCCGGATCGGTGGGCGCGGTGATGCACAACGAATCGTAGCTGTTGATGTCGTATCGCAGATCGTCGGTGAACGTCTGGTTGCCGAAGGTGCGGCGATAGTAGCCGCCGTTGACCGAGATGCGATCGGCGAGCTGGTGCTGCGCCGCGAAGGTGATTTCGTCGTTGTAACCGCGCTTGCCCCATCCGCGCAACAGGTCGGATGAGTACTGGGTGGTCGGCACCGTGAGGCGGCCGAATGTCGGCGTCGATGCCGACGGCGCCAGTTCGTTCAGCTGAATGTTGCCGTTGGCGTCGAATGGCAGGCCGTTGCCGTCGACATCCGTCCAGGGCCGGGTGTCGGTCGCGGTCAAGGCGCCGATCGGGTTCACCTGGTTGGCGAAGGCAATCGCCTGCCCCGCAACATAGCGCGCATAGCTGGCCTTGATCGCGGTGCGGCCGTCGCCGAAGACGTCCATCGCGAAGCCGACGCGCGGTGAGATGTCCTTCCAGTTCTGCACTTCGCCGGCGCACAGATCGCCCGGATCCCAGGTGCCATCCGTGCATTCGCCGAACACGGTCTGCGGCGTGAACCGATTGGCGAGCACGGTGCTTTCGCGCGATTCACCGATGAACTGATCGAAGCGCAGGCCAAGGTTCAACGTCACCCGCCCGAGGGACCAGCGATCCTGCAGGAAGATACCCAGGTCGCGATCGATGCCGTTGCTGCGATCGAACGGCAGGCGGAACTGCGCCGACACGGGACGGCCGGCGTTGTAGGTGATCGGCTGCACGTCGCCGGTATACATCTGGATCAAACGCCAGTCGCCGGTGCTCCAGTTCATACCGGCGCGCAGGCTGTGCGAGCCGAGCACGTACGAGGCGGCGCCCATGAACGTGCGCAGCACCGAGAAATGATCGGCGGGGCTGTTCCACGCGTTGGCCTGGCGGTTGTTCGTCGAGTCGACGACGTTGTAGACGCGCGAGTTGCGGATCGCTTCTTCATCCCACACCTTGCGGTCATGGCCAACCACGCTCGGCTGATACAACTCGGTGTATTCCTGGTTGTAGATGCCGAAGCCGGCTTCGAGCAGCAGGTTGTTGGTGTGCGGCCGACTCCATTTCGTCACGTTGACGAAGCTGGTGGGCGTCACCTGGATCGCTGCCGCCTCGGGCGGAATCGTCGCCGCGATGCCCCAGTGATTGCGGTACTTGCGCTGGTTGTCGTGGTAGACGGAGAACTTGTCGCGCCCGGTGGCCTGCCACGACACGCGAACCGCGTTGCTGACGATGTGGCCATCGTCGACGCCGGGATTGTCGAAGTCGGGATCGTAGATGAACGGCGACGGATTCTTGTCGGCGTAGGCGTCGGTCTTGGTCTTGGTCGAGCCCCAGTGGCGGAAGGTGTAGTTGAACCACAACTTGTCCTTCATGATCGGACCGCCGATCTGCGGATTGATGTCCCAGATCTCCTGGATGACGTCGACGTTGCTGATGGTGTTGTTGGGGTTGAACGTGCGGCTGCCGGAAAGATTCGAGCGCGAGCAGGGCAGGCCGAGGCCGGCCGAACCGCAGTTGTCGGAACCGAAACCTTCGCCGGCGTAGTTGCCGATCACCATGCCGCGGAAGCTGTTGCCGCCGTCTTTCGGGACCATGTTCACGCGCATGCCGCCCTGGCCCACTTCCGCAGAATCGGCGCCGGTCACATAGCTGAACTCTTCGAAGCTGGAGTCGTTCCAGTAGACGCCGCTGTAGGCACCCTGCGCGCAGAGGTTGTTGAGTCGAATGCCTTCGATGGTCTGCACGGTGTCGCCGGAGCCGCGATATTGCAGCGGCGACTGCTGCAGGTTGCCCGAGCCGCCGACGTCGCGCGAGAGCGCGCCGCCGCCGCCAAGCGCGAGCGAGGTGCCGGGGATCATGATGCCGACGGCCTGGATGTTGCGGCCGGTGGGTAGCGCCTCGCGGACTTCCGAGGTCATGACCACACGCTGCGTGATGCTTTGCGTATCGACGATCGGTGACTCGCCGGTGACGGTGAGCGTCTCTTCGAGCGCGCCGACTTTCAGGTCGACGTTAATCGTCGCCGTGAAGTCGGAGGTGAGCTCGATGCCTTCCCGAATCACCGTGGTGAATCCCGGCAGCTCGAACTTGACGGTGTAGGTGCCGGGCCGAAGCGCGAGAATCGAGTAGGTGCCGGAGCCGCTGGTCACCGTCGATCGCGTTTTTTCTATGAGCGCCGGGCTCGATGCTTCCACCGTGACGCCAGGCAGTACGCCTCCGGACGCGTCACGAACGGTGCCC
>DASVFC010000781.1:0-13061 GCA_036380235.1 Vicinamibacterales bacterium | reverse complement strand
GAAACAACTGCGCTGCCATCAATTCGTCGATGATGATCACCTTCACGTCGGGCCGGTTGTCGGCTTCCGTGAAAGACCGGCCGGCGACAATCGGCGTCTTGGTGAATTCAAAGTAGCCAGGCTGCACGAAGTGGGCAATGGCCTGCTGGAACTTCGATGGGTCGGTGGAGGCGTCCATCGGGCCGAAACGCGCCAGGGAGTTGGTGCCGTCGAGCGGGATCGGCCCCGCCGAGGTCGCGTTGACTACGCCGGGAATGGCTTTCAGGCGCTCGAGCATCGTGCGCTGGAACACCTGGCGTCCTTCGAGTCCCTGGGCACGGTTGTTCTGGATCAGGAAGGTCAGGACGTTATCCGGATCGAAACCCGGGTTGACGTTCTGCAGCGCGACAAACGTGCGAATCATCAAACCGGAGCCAACGAGCAGTACGAACGCGAGTGCGACCTCGGCAATCACCGCGCCGTCGCGCAGCCAGCGGCTGGCGCCGCCGCCAATGGCGCCGCGGCTCGAACGCAGTACGTCCATGACGTCCGGCCTCGAGGCCTTCCACGCCGGCAGCAGCCCGAAGATCAGTGCTGCCGCGAACGAGGCGATGCCGGTGAACAGCAGTACCGTGCGATCGAGAGTGACTGCGGTGGCGCGCGGCAGGCCCTCAGGTGATAACTGAATCAACGCGTCGATGCCGAACTGGGCCAGCAGCAGGCCGGCGCCGCCGCCAATCGCCGCCAGCACGAGGCTCTCGGCGACGAGCTGGCGAACAATGCGCCAGCGATCGCCGCCAATCGCCGCACGCACCGCCAGCTCGCGCTCGCGCGCCGATGCGCGTACGAGCAACAGGTTGGCGACGTTCGCGCAGGCGATCAGCAACACGAACACCACCGCGCCCATCAGCGCCACGAGCTGCGGCCGCACGTCGGCAACCAGGTCGTCGTGCATCGGCTCGATGCGCAGGTTCATGTTCGACGTCTGCTTGATGGGGAAGCGAGAGCGGAGATCCGCCGATAGCCGATCGAGCTCCGATTGCGCCTGCTGAAATGACACGCCCGGCTTCAGCTTGCCGATCACGCGCAGTGAGACATTGTTGCGCGACCCGGTCTCGAAGTTGACGCGGCTGGCGATCAGGATCTGCGGACGCGGATCGACGCTGGTGCCCGGCGGAAACAGGATCTCGAAGTTCGGCGCCAGCACACCGACGATCTCGGCTCGGCCGTTACCGAACTCGATCGACTTGCCGACGATCGCGTCGCTGCCGCCGTAACGGCGCTGCCACAACTCGTGGCTGATAATCGCGATGTTCGGCAACGGCGGCGGCGGTTGCGCACCCGGCGCCGGTACGGCATCGCCTTGCAGCTGCTCTGGTTGTGGCGCTCCATCCTCTTCAACGAAGTTGCGGCCGATGTGGATGCGGTGCCCGAGCAGCGTGAAGAAGTTGGTGGTTACGGCGCCGCCATCGACCTGTTCCGCATCACCCTGGCCATCGCCGCCGATCGTTGGACGGAACGACGTGATCGCCGCGAAGCCGTCGAACATCGTAGTGTCCTTGCGCAGGTCGAAGTAATCGCCCGGCGGCAGAGGAAAGTCCTTGACGTTGCGGGCCCGCAGGTCGGACCAGATCGTCCCGAGCCGGGGGGCGTCGAGGTAGGGAAGCGGGCGCAGCAGCACGGCATTGACCACGCTGAAGATGGCGGATGTGGCGCCGATCCCGAGCGCGATGGTCAGGACCGCAGTGATGGCAAATGCCGGTTGGCGCTTCAAGCCGCGGAAGGCAAGCGTGATGTCACGGACGAACGACTCCATGTAGTCTCCGAGGAGTCCATAGGCATGTTCTGTACCCGGCCGTTGTTGTGACGTAGGTCAAAAAACGGCCCAAAAGCCGTCAGCCTGTGGCGCCGCTGGTCGCGTGCGGATTGCTGTTGTCCGGATCTGAACAGCGATCGCGTGGCTCTGCAAAGACTAGTGAAGGCGCAACGCCGCTAACGGGTCTGTCATGGCGGCGCGCCACGCCGGCACCGCCGACGCTGCGACGGCGACAACTACGACGAGGGTCATGGCCACCGCAAACGACACCGCATCTCTCGGGCTCACGCCGTACAGGAGCGACGTCAAGACGCCGTTCACGGCGAGTGCCAGCACGACGCCGATCGATGCGCCGGTGAATCTCGTCGTCGAGATCGCGTTCGATCGCGCGCCGCCGCAGCAGCTATCGTCACGCGTTCAAGGGCTCAGCCTTTCGCTCGCCGGGGCTTGAGGATGGTGCCGATCGCCGCCACCAGCTGGGCCCAGCGATCACGTTCGGTGCTCAGCTGCTTCTTGCCGGCGGCGGTGATGCGGTAGAACTTGACGCGCTGCTTCGCGGCACTCACCGACCACTCACTGGTGACCCAGCCCTGTTTCTCCAGTCGGTGCAACGCGGGGTAGAGGGAGCCGGTCTCGATGCGCAGCGAATCAGCCGACTGGGAGGCAATGGTCTGTCCAATCGCATAACCATGCTGCGGCCCCCATTGCAGGGTTTGCAGGATCAACATGTCGAGCGTGCCTTGCAGCAGCTCGAGGCGGGGCGCGTCGCGTTTGGGCTCCATCCGGATGGGTGTAGGGAATCTACACCCAAGGGTGTAGCTTGTCTACATGACTTGACACAACTCTGACAAAACGTAAGATATGCGGCCATGGAACAGCGGATGCCGTCGATGTCGAGGACTGAGTCGCTGGTGATGGAACTGCTGCGCGGGCGTGAGCGCTATGGTCTCGAGCTCGTCGACGCGTCCAAGGGGGCGCTCAAGCGTGGATCGGTATACGTGATCCTCGCGCGCATGGAAGAGAAGGGGTTCGTCGAATCACGCCAGGACGAGTGCCCCTCGGGCGCGAGCGGACCTCCGCGCCGGCTCTACCGCGCGACTGACTATGGCCGTAAGGTGCACGGTGCGTTCGCGATGCTGCGCCAGGCGCTTGCCCTCAAACCCGCGGAGGCGAAATGACGTTCGAAAGATGGCTCGTGGCGGTCTGTGACCGGTTCCTGGCGCAGCGCACCTTCGAATTGATCGTGGCGCCGGCGGTGGCCGACTGCGAATTCGAGTCGGCGGCGGGACGCAGCAACGGTGTCGCCAATCGCGCCGCGCTGCTGCGCGCCGCGGCCGGCGGGGTCTGGCACGACTGCCAGCGCGGCTCCGGCGTGTTCTGCAAGCTGGTGCTGCTATCGGTGTCGTACTTCACGTTCCCGGTCGCGATGTCGGCGGCCGCGTTCAAGACGTGGTCGGCCTTCTTCATCTTCGCGAGCATCGTGTTCGCGATGTCGCTCGCGCCGGTCATCATTTGCTTCTGGCCGGAGCGCCGGCCGATGCGCGTCGGCGAGTAGGGCGCAATGGCGGAACTTCGTGCGCATCGGCTCTCGAAGCACTTCGCCGGCATTCGCGTGGTCAACGACGTCAGCCTGACGCTGCGGCCTGGCGAGATTGTCGGGTATCTTGGCCCGAACGGATCGGGCAAGACCACCACCGCGCGGATGCTTGCGGGACTGCTCGAGCAGTCGGGCGGGACGGTCGAATACGACGGCGCCGACGTCCGCAACGACGTCCTCGCGTTTCATCGCCACCTCGGCTACGTCCCGGAAGAGCCGTTCCTGTATCCATTCCTGTCGGGCCGCGAATACCTCGAGCTGGTCGGGCGCCTGCGCGAAGTGCCCGAGCGCCTGCTGGCCGCCAAGATTGACGGGTTTCTCGAGCTGTTCGGCCTCACCAATGCCGCCGATCAAAGCATCGCCTCGTACTCGAAGGGCATGCGGCAGAAGATCGTGATCTCGGCGGCGCTCGTGCACGATCCGGCGATCGTTATCTTCGACGAACCGGAGACCGGCCTCGACGTGGCGACCACCATGATGTTGCGGCACCTGGTGAGAACGCTGGCGGTCCGCGGCAAGGCGATCATGTACAGCTCGCACATCCTCGAGGTCGTCGAGCGCGTGTGCGATCGCGTGATCGTGTTGCACCAGGGAACGGTGGTGGCAGACGACTCGATCGATCGCCTCCGCGTGCTGTCGGCGAGCAAATCACTCGAGGGCGCGTTCTCGCATCTGGTGATACGCGAGGATCCGGAATCCCTTGCCCGCAACCTCGCCGACGTGTCGGCGATGAGTACGTAAGTGAAGACGCGGCCGACCTCCTACGTCCTGCTGACCAGGCTGTTCCTGCGCCAGTTCCTGGAGAACGATCTGTTGTCGCCGGACGGCGATCGGTCGCAGATGCTCGCCGTTGTCGGCGCCTCGGTCGTCTCGCTGACGCTCTTCATCAGCATGTTCATGTCGGCGCAATACGCGATGAACATGCTGGTGCCGGCACATGCCGCGGTGCAGACGCTGAACGACAAGTTCTTCTACATCTCGCTGGCGATGCTGGTGACGGCGATCACCGCTGCCGCGCAATGGGACGCGCTCGCGATCGATCAACGCGATGCGGCCATCCTGCAGCCGCTGCCAGTACGGCCGCGCACGCTGCGTCTGGCCAAGCTCACCGCGGTGGCGATGCTCTGCGGCGCCGTGGCAATTGCGGTCAACGTCTTTCCCACGTGGATCTTTCCGTGGATGGTCGCGTTCTCCGTACCGCAAATGACGGCCCAGCAGCTGTTCACTTTCATGGCCGTGCACGCGGCGATCACAATCCCCGCCGCCGTGTTCGGGTTTCTGGTCGTCATCGCGGTGCGCGAAAGCGCCAGCGCGGTGCTCGGACCGAAGTGGTTCGCGCGCGTATCGCCGACGTTGCAGACGATCACGCTGATCGTGTTGGGCATTGCGTTGCTGTTGCTGCCGATTCAGACGACAAGGGTTGGACAGCGCGGGCTGTCGGGATGGCGGCTGGCATTGCCGCCAACGGCATTCGTCGGCGCCTACGAAGTGGCGAGCGGCGGCTTTCTCGCGGATCTGCCGCGGCGCCACATGACGCAGATCGAGGCGAGGCGGGATCGCGCCTTTGCGGCCATCTACGCAGAACGGCAACCGCTGTTTCCACCGCTGGCGCGACGGGCGCAGCTATTGTTTCTCGCCGTCGGCGGCATCGTCGCGCTGGCGATGTTGATCAACGCGCACCGGTCGCCTGCCGCAGCGGTGGTGGCGCCGGGCCGTCGGCGACGCTCGCGTGTGACGGACCTCGCAAATCGATGTCAACGCAGCGCAGCAGGCCGCGCCGGCTTTGCGTTTGCTGCCGCGACGATCTGGCGAAACAAGACGCACCGCCTGACGCTGGCTGCCGGCGGCGCGGTTGGCGTTGCCGCCGTGGTGGTGGCCTTGTCGCGCATCGATCTCGAACAGGGCGGGGTGTCCATTCGCCTGCTGATGATTCAACCGCTCCTCTACGGCAGCCTCCTGGTGGCGTTTCGTCACCTGCTGCGTGTGCCCGCGGAACTGCGCGCCAACTGGGCGATCGAGATGGCGTGGCAGGGCCAGGTTCGCGCCTTTTCATCCGGCGCGCAGACGGCGGCGTTGTTGACCCTTGCCATGCCGGCGATCCTGCTGCTGCTGCCGGTGGTGGCAGTTGCGGGCGGGATGCCCCTGGCGATCGCGCACGCGATGCTCGGGTTACTCGGCGCCGCGATCATGCTGGAAGCATTGATGTTGACTTACGACGGCGTGCCGTTCGCGTGCAGCTACGTGCCCGGAGACAACATGCGCGCGATGGGGCCGATATACGCCGCGCTGTTCCTGATTGGTGCCGTGATGTTCGCGCGGCTGCAGCTGGCAATCCTCAGCGGCACCTTCACGATGCCTGGCGTCGCCGCGCTCCTTTTGCTGCTGGTCTCACTTCGTGTTGCCTCATCCCGCCGACGCCGCATCGCGCAGGTCGATTTCGACGAAGTACCTGTGACGGTTCGGCAACTGGGATTGCATTCGTAGGGCAGGAGAACAAGGCCGACAAGGCCGACAAGGCGAACAAGGCCAACAAGGCCAACAAGGCCAACAAGGCCAACAAGGCCAACAATGCCATCAGGCCATCAGGCCATCAGGCCATCAGGCCAACAAAAAGGCCGGCACCTTTCGATGCCGGCCCTTCGTGTTCTTGCCTTGTTGGCCGTGTTGGCCTTGTTGGCCTTGTTGGCCCGTTGGCCCGGTTAGTGCGTGACCGTTTCCTTCGGCTGTGCTTTCTTCAGCCCCTGGATCTGAAGCACTGGCGCCGCCGGTGCTTCCTTCAGGACGTGCTGGCGATACAGCGCTTCCATCTCCTGATGCTTGCGCAGTTCTTCGGGGGTCATGTCCTTCTTCTTGCGCGCCGCCAACTTCTCGTCGCGGGCGTTCTTGGCGATGCCCAGCTTGTCGAGGTCGGTCTGCGCGCCCTTGGCGACCGCTTCGGCGTTCAGCTTCAGCGAATGGTCGGTGGTCGAGAGCGGCACGTTCTTGTTGCCGGCGAAGATCTCATGACGGCCGTGCTCTTCATACCACTTCGTGAGCGTGGCGGTCATGTGCATCTTCTCGATGATGTTCCGCCAGCCGATGCCGGTGTTGTAGGCGCAGAAGGAAATTTCGCCCATCTGCGTCGCATACGGGATGATGCACATCTCGGTGCGGCGGAAATCGTAGTTGAACAGATCCTGGAACCACATGCCGGCGATGAACAGGAAGTTCCAGCGGTCCGCCCGACGCCGTTCGATGTCGTCCTTCGAACGGTTGCCGTCGACGCGGCCGTACTTGCCCTGCTGCGCCGACTTCGTCGCTCCGAAGGTCTTGTCGAACTTCTTGAGCAGGTCCGACAGCTTGAAATGCGTCGGCGCCTTGAATGGGTTGTAGTTACGGGCGACCGCCAGGGCCATGCCCGTCACCGTCAGGAGCCGGCCGCGCGCGGCGTCGTTGATCTGCGCCACGTCCTTCGCCAGCTGTTCGGCGTCGAGGAACGCGGTCACCGGCACCGCTTCCTTGGTTTCCTTGTCGATCATCACCGCCATGCCGACGCCGCAGTTCGGGTGGCAGCCGCAGGTGACGTTGCCGAATTCCTGTTCCGGGCCCTTGGCCATGTCGGCCCAGTCAGTGAACGTGCCCATGAACGAGATCGGGAACCAGTCGCGCGTCGGCTCGCCGAGGCCGGTCTGGTTTTTCACGTCGTGCGCCAGGTGCGACAGCGTGTAACGCTGCGCGGCGCGGCGCTCCGGCGTCACTTCCTCGTCGCGGCCGGTGAAGCTCACCGGCTGGAATGACAGGAAGTTGATCTTCTTCGGGTTGTCGAGCGCGAACTCGATCACCCGGCCGACCTGCTCGTTGTTGACGCCGTTGACGATCGTGATCACCGGGACAATGTCGACGCCGGCGTTATAGAGGTTTTCGATCGCGCGCAGCTTGACGTCGAACAGGTTGCCGACGCGGCGATGCGAGTTGGCGGCGTTGCCGATGCCGTCGAACTGCAAATAGGCGTAACGGAGACCGGCTTCGGCGGCCGCTTTCGCAAAGTCAAAGCTCTTCGCGAACTCGATGCCGTTGGTCGCCGCCTGCACCGAGTTGTAGCCGACCTTGCGCGCGTAGCGGACCGCGTCAAGGAAGTACGGCGACAGCGTCGGCTCGCCGCCCGAGAACTGCACCGACATCTGCCGGCGCGGCTTGATCGTGATGGCGTTGTCGAGCACCGTCTTGATGTCTTCCCACGTCAGCTCGTGCACGAAGCCGACCTGGTTGGCGTCCATGAAGCACGGATCGCACATCATGTTGCAGCGGTTGGTGAGGTCGACCGTGAGTACCGCGCCGCGGCCGTGCTTGATGGTGCTGCTGCCGTGGTTGTGCAGCTTTTCGTCGTTGTGGGCGCGGATGTCGCGGCCGGGGAACACTTCTTCAAGGTGCTTGAAGAACGCGGTATCGATGGCCATCACATCTTCGAAGTGGCCATGGATCGGGCAATCCTTCAACATCACGATCTTGCCGTCTTTCTCCGTGATCGTGGCCTTGATCTCGCCGACCTTTTCGTTGAGCAGGGTTTCGAGGGGACGAGTGCCGTCGAGAATCGCCTGACGCGCTTCGCGCACGCATGTCGGACACAGCGAGTCGGTCTGCCGCGGCCAGCCCAGCGGTGGCTTGGTCTTCTGATGTGATTTCGGAATCGGTTTGTCCGACCACTTCGGCGTCATTGCCGGTCCAGGGTTGATGCTGTTCAGACGTGAAAAGATTTGCCAGGCGCCATTGGCGGCCATGGCCAGTCCCTTTTCAGCGTATTTAATCGGCGCGTGCATGTCGGCGCTCTCCTCTAAGTTGTTGACTGCCCATATCTTACGGGAAGCTTGCGGCGAGTTGCACAGTGTTCAGGGAGCGGGCCTGATACGGCGCTGAACGGGCAAGGACGGGATGTGAACGGTCAATGACCGACGAAATCGGTCGGTTTTTTGGGGGTATTCTCCCCAGATGCGAAGGCTACTCACCTCTTCAATTGCGATCGCTTTGGCGGCGGTGACCGTCACAGCCCAGCGCCCGGTTGTGGCGCCGCAAGAGCCGATTGCCTTGGTCAATGCCAACGTTGTCGATGTGCGCAACGGCACCGTCCAGCGCAACACCGTCGTCGTGCTTCGCGGCGGCCGCATCGACACGGTCGGCGCGGCGGCGCCGGCGGGCGTGCGCGCGATCGATTTGCGCGGCCGCTACGTCGTCCCTGGCTTGATCGACGCGCACGTGCATATCGGCTCGACGGCGCAGATGCGCGCCGCGATCGAGAGCGGCGTCACCACCGTTCGTAGCGCCGGCGTGTCGCATTTCGTCGATGTCGGGCTGCGCGAGTTGGTACGCCGCGGCGCCATTGCCGGCCCTGACATGATCGCGACGGGCTATCACGTGCGCCCGGGCGTGGCGCAGGAGTTTTTCCTCGACTTTCCCGACCACGGCGACTTGATGGCCGGCACCGCCGGTGCCGATGCATTGCGGCGCATGGTGCGCGCGAACCTGTCCCGCGGTGTCGACTGGATCAAGACCAACGCCACCGAGCGCGCCGGCACACCCGACACCGATCCGCGCCGTCAGATCTACTCGCAGGAGGAACTTCGCATCCTGGTCGTCGAGGCGGGCACGAAGGACATTCCCGTGATGGCGCATGCGCACGGCGCCGAAGGCGCCGATGCCGCCGTTCGCGCCGGTGTGCGCAGCATCGAACACGGAACGTATCTCACTGACGACACCTTGCAGATGATGGCGAAGCAGGGCACTTACTTCGATCCCACTGCCGATATCGTCAACGATCTCGCCGAGCCTGGCGGCGATTACGACAACGCCGGCCTCAAGCGGCGCGGCGAGATGATGCAGCCGATCCTGATGGCGGCGATCGGCCGGGCGCAGAAGCTGGGCGTGAAAATCGTTGCCGGATCCGATACTGGCTATGGCCCGAACAGCATCGCGCGCGTGTCTCGCGAGATTGGCATGCTGGTGACGGCGGGCCTGACGCCATTGCAGGCGCTACAGGCGGCAACCATCACGAATGCGGAGATGTTGAAGCTCGACAAACAGATTGGCGTCATCGCGAACGGGTTCGAGGCCGATGTGCTGGTGGTGGACGGCAATCCGTTGGATAACGTGCGCACCCTGCTCGATCCGCTCTTTGTCATCAGCAACGGCCGCATCGCCCTCGACCGCCTGACCTTCGCCAAATGACGCCCCTTCGCTAAGCCAGAGCCAGACTGCGATTTTTTCGATTCGCTAAGCTGGGGCGGTACTGCCCCTCTAACGCCTTCCGACCGCGGCGCCCGAGGGTGGTGAGCACCGGCCGATCGCGGTAGAATCGGCGCACAATGCGCACCATCCTAATCGCGTCGTTGACCCTGTGTACCTTGCTCGCTGCTGCCCCGGCAATCGCGCAGCACGAGCATCACGAAGGAATGGCGCCGAAAGACATCGGCACCGTTGATTTCACCACCTCCTGTAATCCAGCTACCAAGACCAAGTTCAACGAAGCCGTCGCGCTGCTTCACTCCTTCTGGTTCGCCGAGTCGCGCGCCATCTTCGAAAGCGTGCTGAAGGACGATCCGAACTGCGCCATCGCCTATTGGGGCATCGCGCTGACACACTGGGGCAATCCCTTCGGGGGCCTGCGGCAACCGCAGACGATTACGCTCGGTAAGGCGGTGGTCGACAAGGGCCTCGCCACGGGAACTCCAACGCCGCGCGAGAAGGCCTACCTTGAAGCGGTGGCCATCCTGTTCAGCAGCTCCGACGTGACCACGCAGCGCCAGCGCGTCCTCGACTACGAGCGGGCGGCCGGACGCGTCTCGGTCGCGAACAAGGACGACGTCGAAGCGCGCATCTTCTGGGCGCTCGCGGTTGCCCAGGCAGCATCACCGACAGACAAGACCTACGCGCGCCAGCTGCAGGCGGCGGAAATGCTCGAACCGATGTATACGAAGTTGCCGAATCATCCCGGCCTTGCGCACTACATCATCCACGCGTACGACGTGCCGGCCCTGGCGCCGAAGGCGCTGAAAGCAGCCAACGCCTATGCCGGGATTGCGCCCGCGGTGCCGCACGCGCTGCACATGCCGTCGCACACGTTCACGCGCGTCGGCTACTGGAAGGACTCGGTCAGCAGCAACGTGAAGTCGGCTGAGAGCGCCGAAAAAACCAACGGCTTTGCCGAAGCCATGCACGCGCGCGACTACATGGCCTATGCCTACCTGCAGATGGGCATGGACGAGCAGGCCAAGGCGGAGATCACCCACGCGATGCGGCTTGCCACGATGAAGGGCAACACACAAGGTGCTGCCGGCGCAGGTCCGAACACGTTCGCGATGGCGGCGATCCCCGCGCGCTACGCGATGGAACGGCAACAGTGGGCGGAGGCTATGAGGCTTGAGGTCAACCCTGCGCCGCAAACGCCCTACACCGAAGCGATCACGCATTTCTCCCGCGCCGTCGGCGCGGCGCGTGCCGGCCAGCCGGCCGCGGCTGCGGCCGACATCGCGCGGCTCGCGGCGATCCGCGATCGAGAGATCGAGATGAAGGACGAGTACTGGGCGCAACAGGTTGATATCCAGCGCCGCGGCGCCGAGGCGTGGGTGATGTTCGCCGAGGGCAAGAAAGCAGAGGCGATCAAGGCGATGAGCGACACCGCCGATGCCGAAGACAAGACCGACAAGGCGGCCATTACGCCGGGACCAATCGCGCCGGCGCGCGAGATGCTCGGCTACATGTACATGGAGAACAACCAGCCGAAGGAGGCCCTCGCCGCATTCGAAGCGGTGATGAAGAAAGAACCGAATCGCTTCCTGGCGATCTGGGGCGCCGCGAAGGCGGCGGAAGCACTGAAGCAGACGGCGAAGGCCAAGGGCCACTTCAAGCACCTGACCGAGATGGGCAAGGACGCCGGTAGCGAGCGTCCCGAGCTGCAGTACGCGCGCACTCACGCGCGCTAACGCGACTTAATAGGTGGAGACGCGCGCCAGCACGCCCTGGCGCGCGATTCTTCGCTGCGAAAACTTGATGCGGGCGGCGGCATAAAGCATCGACACGGCCGCATGGTCCCACGTGAGGCGTGCGCTCGACCATGAGTGCAGCGCCCCATCGAACGCGAAGATCAGGCACAGGAGCACACTGATCTCAGCGCAGATCGCGAAGATCAACCACTTCATTCAATTGTCCTTTTGGTTCTGGCCGCTTTTCAGGCGTACCAGTTCAGACGGGATTTTCGCACAAACGGTTCAATTCTCAACCGTGCTTCATCACAAAATTACGAAGCCGCGACATGGCGTTGCCAATTGTTGTCACCGTGGATGCAAAGCAGACGCGGATGTAGCCCTCGGCTTCACGTCCGAATCCCACGCCGGGCGCCAGCGCGACGCCGGTCTGCCGCACCAGCGCAGCCGTGAATTGCGTCGAATCGTCTGCGAAGCTGCAGCGCGGGAACGCGTAGAACGCGCCGAGTGGTTCCGGGAGCGAGATGCCGGGAATGGCCGCAAGCGCCTCCATCACCTGCGCGCGCCTGGCCGCGTATTGTTCGCGCAGCTCGCGGATGTGTGGTTCGCCATCGCGGAGCGCGACGATACCCGCTTGCTGCACGGCTGCGGTCGGGTTCGAGGTCATGAACTCCACGGCGCGATACATCGTCTTGATGGTGGCCTCGCTGCCTTGTGCCCAGCCGAGTCGCCACCCGGTCATGTTGTAGGTCTTGGAAAAGCTGTTCACCACGATCAGCCGATCGCGGCCGGTCATCAGGCGCGCAAAAGATGGGGCGATGTCACGACCGTCGTAGATCAGCCGCTCGTAGACTTCATCGGCGAGCACGACCAGATCGTGTTGCGCCGCCATCTCCAGTAGCGCCCGCTGTTCATCTTCGGTGATCACCCAGCCGGTCGGATTCGACGGGCTGTTGACGATCAGCATGCGCGTGTTGCCGTCGATCGCCGCGCGCACGCGATCGAGATCGAGCTGGAATCGCGACCCAACGGGGGCCAGGGGCGCAGTTCGCGCTTCGCCACCTGACATCAGCACGCCGTTGGCAAAGATCGCGTAGGCCGGAGAGACGATGACGGCGTTGTCGCCGCGGCCAATGAAGGCGCGGATGGCGGCGTAGATCGCCATCGATGCGCCAACGGTGGCCATCACCTCGGCCGGCGAATATTCCACGCGGTGCAGCGCGAAGATCTTGGCGGCAATCGCCTGCCGCAACTCCTTGTAGCCGGCGGTGTGCGTATAAAAGGTGTGACCGGCGAGCGCGGCCTCATGGACGGCGTTGCAGATGAACGCGGGTGTGGGCAGATCGGATTCGCCGTAGCACAGTTTCAACGACCCCGGCATGCTTTCGGCGATCGTCGCGATCTGCACCATCGGCGATTCGGACACGGCCGCCAGTTCATCGCGGAATCTCACGCGCGGCCATTCTAACTGCACACGGCACGGTTGCTTAGCGGCACCTTGCCCGGTAACACGAAGTACACGAAGGGCACGAAGGGCACGAAGAATCCTTTCTCAATGCGTTCTGGAAATGCCTTCTTCGAGCTTTGGCGGCTTAGTGTTGACAGCGCTACTAGAGGTACGAGAGCCACGGAGACTGGTGGCGTTCCTTGTATCTCGCGAACCACGAGCAGAGCGGATACAGCGCGGCGACGATCGAGATCCACGCCACGTAGGTTA
>DASVFC010000780.1:0-4431 GCA_036380235.1 Vicinamibacterales bacterium | reverse complement strand
CCTACCTCAACGAATCGTACGCCGGTGTTATCGTACGTGGCGAATCGCTCTGGTCGATGGCTGGAACGCTCGCGGTGCTCCTCGCCCTCGGCGTCATCGGCATCGTCCTGACATCAATGTTGTTTAGATGGGAAGGCACTGAGCCGATCCCGCGTAGATCACTGGCGCTGATCGCCGCCGCGTTCGCGGTGACCCTTGGCGTTTCCGCGATCGCGGCCCCGGCATTCAGGCTTGGAGAGCTGCCCGGCGCGCGTCGGATCGACCCGGGCGACGCACGCGGGAAGGTTCACGTGCTGCGCGGCATCACGGTGCTCGATGGCCTGGGTGGCCGCATCACCAACGCTCGAGTGGTGATCCGTGATCACCGCATTGCTGAAGTGATCCTCGACGATGACCGCGTGCCTCTGCCGGAGGGCGCAACGGTCGAGACCTTCGAAAGGCAGTTCCTGATTCCCGGACTGTTCGATTCTCACGTGCACTGGGGCGGGTCGGGAGGTGCGGGCTCATCGCCAATCGAGCAGACACAGGAACGGCTCGACCACGACTACGCCGCTGCACTTGCGGCTGGCGTGACGTCGGTGGTGTCTCTCACCGATGACGTGCAGGCCATGCAATCCCTTGCGAACCAGGTGGCCGCCGCCACCAAGAACGCTCCACGCACGTTCTACTCGGGTCCTTCGATCACCGCGCGCGGCGGCCATCCGGCGGCGATGTTCGGTTTCATGCCCGGCCTTGCGGAGATGTTGACGCGACAGGTGGACACGCCGGAGCAGGCGCGAGAAGCGATCGCCGATCTCGATCGCCGCCGCGTGGATCTGGTGAAGCTCGTACTAGAGCCCGGCTTTCCTGGACGCGCGTTGCCAAAGCTCAAGGACGACGTGTTCCTTGCGGCGATGGCGGAAGCCAAGTCTCGAAGGATGCGGACCACCGTTCACGTGGGCACGGACGCGGACGCGCGGCTGGCAATTGAAGCTGGCGCCGGTGGCCTGGAACACGCGCCGCGAGGCTTGACCGACGACACCATTAACTTGATGGCGGCGCGGAAGATCACTTTCACTCCCACCGTCGTGGTGCTGGATTGGGCATGGAAGCGGGGAGCGATTCGCGGCGAAGACCAGGATGTCAGGCGACTGGCGCACCCCGCGATCATGCAGACGTTGCTCAATCCAAAGTCGCCGCTGGCCCCGATGCTCAACGATGGCGAGGGCGCCACGCAAATGGCGCGCGCCGTCGAAGGAGCATTAGAGCAGGTGAAGAAGGCGGTTCGCGCCGGCGTGCCGGTGCTTGCAGGTTCCGATGCGGGCAACCCGGCGACCTTTCATGGCATCGCGTTGACGCGTGAGCTTGAGCTGCTCGCAACGGCCGGCATGCCGTTGACTGAAGTGTTGCGCGCAGCGACGTCACGCGCCGCCGATCGTCTCGGCCAATCGACGTTGGGCCGCATCTCGGCCGGCGCTGTTGCCGACATGGTGGTGCTCGATGCCGATCCCACCGAGGAGGTCGCGGCCTATCGCAAGGTCACGGCGGTCTACCTTGGCGGGCGGAGGATTCGTGTACGCTGACCAGGTCATGGTGCGTTGTTCCCGGCTGCGGCAACTCGGGTGGGAGCCCTTTGCGTGGTTGATCTATTCGCTGCCGTATCTGTTCACGTCGGCGCTCGCACCGATTCCAGCGACGTTGAAGGCGTGGCTGCTCGCTCTCTACATCGCTTTCCTGATTATCTACATCGGTGGTCACCTCGTTCGCAGTCCGCGCATCCTGTGGGTCGTCGGTGCGCTCGATGCGATTGCGATCCTCGGCAGCATCCACAACCCGTCTGCGGCCGCGTTCTTCATCTACGGCTCGGCGATGATCGCGCTTGGTTTTCCGCAGCGGCCGGCGATGAAGGTGCTTGCCGCGCAGGTGCTGATCGGCGCCGCTGCGTCATCGATGCTGGCGGTGGAGTGGTGGTACTACATGGCCTCGGTCGTGATCTCGGCGCTGATTGGCGCGGTCACGATTCAAGCCGCCGCAAAGGCAGCCGGCGACGCGAAACTGCGCCTGGCGCACGAGGAGATCGAGCGCATCGCCAAGCTTGCCGAACGCGAGCGCATCGCGCGGGACCTTCATGATTTGCTCGGCCATACCCTGTCGGTGGTGGTGCTGAAGAGCGAGCTCGCGCAAAAGCTGATGTCGCGCGATCCGGCGCGCGCACTGCAGGAGATGGCCGAGGTCGAGCGCATTTCGCGACAAGGCCTGGCTGAAGTGCGAGAAGCGATCACGGGTTATCGGACGACCGGGCTGTCGGCCGAGATCGCGCACGTGCGCGAGACGCTGGCTGCCGCGGGGATCGACGCCACCATTGAAGCCCGCCCGCTCCCGCTGGCGCCGGCCCAGGAAACCGCGTTGTCGCTGGCCCTGCGCGAGGCCGCGACCAACGTCATTCGTCATTCCGCCGCCACGCGTTGCCACATCAGGTTCTATGCCCAGGATGGATCGGCGCTGATGGAAGTCGAAGACGATGGCCGCGGTGGTGAGGCACCCTTCGGTAACGGCCTGACCGGCATGCGCGAGCGCATCCAGGCGCTCGGCGGCGCGTTACTGCGCGAAACCGATGGCGGCACGAGGCTGAAAATATCGGTGCCCCTCAAGGCTGAAGGCTGAAGGCCAAAGACCGAAGACATGATCAAAGTGCTCATCGCCGAAGATCAAGGCATGGTGCTCGGCGCGCTCGCGGCGCTGCTCGAGATCGAGTCAGACATCGAGGTGGTGGCCCGCGCCCATGACGGTCGTCAGGCGTTGATGCTCGCACAACGCACCGATCCCGACGTGATCCTCACCGACATCGAGATGCCCAACATGAGCGGCCTCGAGATGGCGGCCGAGATCAATCGCAGCCGGCGCGGCCAGCGGCCTCGCGTGATCATCCTGACGACGTTTGCGCGTCCCGGGTACCTTCGGCGCGCGCTCGATGCCGGCGCCTCCGGGTATCTCCTGAAGGATGCGCCCGCCGAGAAGCTCGCCGACGCGATCCGCGGCGTGCACCAGGGTTTGCGCGTCGTCGATCCGCAACTTGCGCAGGACGCGTGGGGCGAAGCCGACCCGCTCACCGATCGCGAGCGCCAGGTCTTGCGTGCAGCGGAAGAAGGGTTGGCCAGCGCGGAAATTGCGAAACGCCTCAACCTGTCTGAGGGGACCGTCAGGAACTACCTGTCTGAGTCGATCGCCAAGCTGGGAGTGTCGAACCACATCGAGGCAGCGCGCCTCGCCCGCCAGAGAGGTTGGTTGTAAGCTAGGCGGGCGTGAAGATACTGCTGACGATGGTTGCGGCCGCTGCTTTGCTGTCGCAACCGGCCACGCCTCTGCAAACCCTGCTCGCACGGACCGCGGCGGACTTCCCTGGCAAGGCCGGCATCTGGGTCAGGCACCTCAAGACCGGAGACACGGCCGGAATCCGCGACGGCGAGATCTTCAATAGTGCCAGCGTCATCAAGCTCCCAGTTCTGGTGCTCGCGTTTCAAATGGCGGATCGAGGTGAGCTCAAGCTCGATGAGCGCATCACCGTTCGCAAGGCGGACATCCGCGGCGGTTCCGGGATCTTCCGCTATCACGATGAAGGGCTGCAGCCGACAGTCCGAGACGTGCTGTTGCAGATGATCATCACCAGCGACAACACCGCCACCGACCTGGCGATCGCGAAGGTCGGCGGTGTGGCGCGCGTCAATGCCTGGCTGAAGCAAGCCGGTTATGCGGATGGCCATAAGCTGACGCAAACCACCGGCGAGCTGTTCGCAAAATACAACGCCCTCGCAGCAACAGAGGACCGCAACGCAAAGACCAACGCCGATCGCGCGTATTGGCTCGGCGAGATCAGCCCGCGCAGCGTCGGCTTGATGCTCGAGGCGATCGAGAAGAAGACCATCGCTTCGGAGGCCGCGTGCACCGATATGTTGCGGATGTTACGGGCGCAGCAGGCGGGTCAGCGCCGCCTCAATCACTACTTGTCGGTGCCCGTCGCGCACAAGACCGGCGACTTTCCGCCAGTGCTGGCCAACGACGTCGGCATCATTTACGGCAAGAGCGGCTCGATAGTGGTGTCGTTTCTCGCCAACGCGATCACCGGCAATTACGGTGAAGCCGAAGATCGCATTGCGCGGTTCGCGCAACAACTCGTGGAGCTCATCGATAAATGAATAAGCGGGTTTTGATTGTCCTGGCCCTGTGTTCCTTGTGTCCTTTGTGGTTGACGTCCGTCGCGGCGCAAGAGCCGCCGCTGTGGCCCGGCGCCAAATACGATCCGGCGATCCCAACCCTCAAGTCCGTGGTCGGTCACGACCATGGCGAAGTGATCACGCCCCCTGAAGGCGTGGCGCAGTACCTGCAGGCCCTGCAGAAGGCGGCGCCGACGCGTTCACGGCTGGTTGAGTACGCGCGCTCGTGGGAAGGCAGGCC
>DASVFC010000779.1:0-2067 GCA_036380235.1 Vicinamibacterales bacterium | reverse complement strand
CAGGACGCCGGTTTTCGCGTCGCCGAGCACCCGGTGCATCACTATCACCGCACCTACGGCAAGTCGCAGTTCTTCCACTTCCGCCGCATCTTCAAGACCGCGATCGACGTGATGAAGCTGTGGTGGGCGCTGGTGATTCGGCGCGAGCACATCCAGCCGCAACGCGCCCGCGCCGCGGCGGCGATGGCGGAGAAGCGGCCGTGAACCCGCACGATTTCTATCGCGGCCGCAAGGTGATGATCACCGGCGGACTCGGCTTCATCGGCAGCAACCTCGCGCACCGGCTGGTCGCGCTTGGCGCCGACGTGCTGCTCGTCGATTCGCTGATTCCCGAATACGGCGGCAACCTGTTCAACATCGCCGGCATCGAGGATCGCGTCACGGTCAACGTCGCCGACGTGCGACAGGCCAGCACGATGAACTACCTGGTACAGGGGCGCGAAGTCATCTTCAACCTCGCCGGCCAGGTCAGCCACATCGACAGCATTCGCGACCCGCATACCGATCTCGAGATCAACTGCCGCAGCCAGTTGACACTGCTCGAAGCGTGCCGTCACAAAAACCCTCGCGCCAAGGTGGTCTACGCCAGCACGCGGCAAATCTACGGCAGGCCCGATGCGCTGCCGGTCACGGAGCGACACCTGGTCCGGCCGACGGACGTCAACGGCATCAACAAGGCGGCCGGCGAGTACTACCACCTGGTTTACAACAACGTGTTCGGCGTCCGCGCGTGCGCTCTGCGACTGACCAACGTCTACGGCCCGCGCCAGCTGCTGCGGCACAACCGGCAGGGCTTCATCGGCTGGTTCATTCGACTCGCGCTCGAAGATCGCGAGATCCAGATCTTCGGCGACGGGTCTCAGGTCCGCGACTTCGTGTTCGTCGATGACGCCGTCGAAGCATTCGTGGCGGCCGGTGCCACCGATGATGTCAATGGCGAGGCGTTCAACGTCGGCGGAGAAGAACACATCGCGCATCGCGAGCTGGTCCAGCTGCTGATCGAGCTTGCGGGCAGCGGGCGCTACACGTTCGTCGAGTGGCCGCCTGAAAAGAAGGCGATCGACATCGGCAGCTTCTATGCCGATTCATCGATGTTCAGATCGCGCACCGGCTGGAAGCCCAACGTCAACCTGCGCGACGGGTTTACCCGCACCTTCGACTACTACCGGAAGCACCTGGCGCAATATGTCGGCGACGGTTCCGTTTAACGCGCTCAAACCGGGCGAAGACGCGGCCGCCATTCGCGCCGCCATCGACCGGGTGATCGCGAGTGGCTGGTTCGTCCTCGGTCCTGAGGTCGAAGCATTCGAAAGGGAGTTTGCTGAGGCCAGCGGCGTGCCTCACGCAATCGGCGTTGGCACTGGAACCGATGCGATCACGCTGATCCTGCGCGGGCTCGACATTGGCCCGGGCGACGAGGTCATCACGGCGCCGCTCTCGGCGGCGTATTCCGCTCTCGCGGTGATGATGGCCGGGGCGCGGCCGGTATTCACGGACGTCGATCCCGAACGACTCACGCTCGATCCGCGCCACGTCGAGGCCGCGGTCACGCCGCGCACGAAAGCGGTGCTGCCGGTGCATCTCTACGGACAGGCGGCCGACATGGGACCGCTCGAAGCGATTGCCGCAAAGCACGGGCTGGCGTTGGTCGAAGACGCGGCGCAGGCGCAACTGGCGACGGCTGACGGCCGGCCGGTCGGCACGATTGGTATCGCCGCCGCGACGAGTTTTTATCCGACCAAGAATCTCGGGGCCCTGGGCGATGGCGGCGCGGTGTTGACGCGCGACGCGCAGCTCGCTGCGCGCATCAAGCGGTTACGCAACGGCGGCCAGACCACCCGGTATCACCACGAGGAGCCGGGGGCGAACAGCCGCCTCGATGAAATGCAGGCGGCGATCCTGCGCGCGCGGCTGCCGTTCCTCGCCGGCTGGACGACGCGGCGCCGCTCGATCGCGCGAGTGTATCGAGACGGACTTGCCGGGAGCACCGTCCATGTCCCGCGCGAATTCGATCGCGGCCATGTCTACCACCTGTTCCCGGTGCTCACGGATTCCCGCGACGCGTTC
>DASVFC010000778.1:0-3221 GCA_036380235.1 Vicinamibacterales bacterium | reverse complement strand
TGAACGTAACGCCGGCGGTGTGCGCGACGCTGTTCGGATTGTTGACGTTCAGCGCCTCGTTCACGATGAGCGCCACCGGTCCGGCGGCGAGGTCATCGTTGGCGTCCATGATGCCGCCCTTGCGCCCGAGTTCGGTGAGCGCCGCACGCACGCGGTCGGTCGGCGGCGCGAACGGCGGCAGGTGGAACATCCGGCTGAATTGATTGCCGGTCATCGACGGCGACACGTTGTGCTGATGTGCAACGGCGCGTCCGGCAAGTGGGACGAGCGACAGGGACACGACGACGAGGGCCAGGTAACGCATGACTTTCACCTCGGTGTGCCTGGGGGAATCGGGCGCTAGATACTAGCGCCGATGCGGCGGTGTCGCGTCCCTCGATCGGGGAGCGACACTGCCACTGTGTGCGGTGGGCCTTAGTACGCCATAACGTAACTATCCCGGGTCGGGCTGACCCCGCCCATCAATACTCCGGTCCGGGGATGGATCACGATCGCCTTCACCGATCCGACGCCGCGAACATTACGGATGTCGAGCTTGTGTCCCATTTTGGCCAGCTCATCGAGCACGTGCCTGGGAACCGTAGCCGGAATCTGCAGCTTGCCCTCGGCGTTGTGCGGATAATACGAGCTCTTGAATGACGTGCTGACGATTGAATCCTGCTCGAGCGCCTGCTGCACGTTCATGCCGAACTCAACCACGTTGAGGAAGAATTGCAGCTGCGCCTGCGGCTGCGTATCCGCGCCCGGCGTACCGAACACCATGTATGGCTTGCCGTCTTTCACCGCCAGCGCCGGATTGATCGTCTGTCGCACCCGCTTCCCCGGCCTGAGCACGTTGACGTCGTCTTCGTCGAGGCCGTAGTAGGCCATCCGGTTGTTGAGGACGAAGCCGGCCCCCTCAACGACGTGGCCGCTGCCGAACAGGCTGAGCAGCGAGGAGGTCACCGACACCATGTTGCGATCCTTGTCGACGACCGCGAGATAGGTGGTGTGGCCGTTTTCTTCACCGGTGATCACAGTGCCCGGCACCAGCTGCGGTGCGGCATATGCAATGCCGGGCTTGCTCACCGCAGCGCCGGAACGATCCGTTGGCGCGAAGGTGGGGTTGCCGTATGGCGCCTGGCCATCAATGGCCTTGTCGGGATCGATCAGCGCGCGCCGAATCGCCGCGTACTCTTTCGACAACATCTCGCGCATCGGGATGTTCGGGGTGAACTTCGGATCGGCGACGTATTTGTTGCGATCGGCAAAGGCGAGCTTCAACGACTCGGTGACCGCGTGCAGATACGACGCGCTGTTGTGACGCAGGTAGCGCACGTTCATGCCTTCGAGGATGTTGAGCGCCTGCAGCATCACGAAGCCTTGAGAGTTCGGAGGGCACTCGTAGACGTCGATCCCCTTGTAGTTGGTCTTGATTGCCGGATCTTCGTTGGCGCGGATCGACGCCAGGTCCTTCTGGTCAATCAGGCCGCTGTTCGCCTTCATGTAAGCGGCGAACTTCTCGGCAATGGCCCCCTGGTAGAACGCGGCGCTGCCTTTCGTCCCGATCTCGCGCAGCGTGTTGGCCAGGTCCTTCTGGATCACCCGATCGCCGAAACCGCGCGGCCGATCGCCGTCGTACCAGATCTTCTTTGCCGATGGCGAAAACTTGTCGCCGCTGTTGCGAATCGCGTTGGCCAGCGCCTCGGTGATTGGAAATCCCTTGTCGGCCAGTTCAACCGCCGGCGCGAACAGCTGCGAGAGCGGCCTGGTGCCGTAGGTTTTCGCCGCCAGCTCGACTCCCGCCACCGCGCCCGGCACGCTGACCGAAAGCACGCCGTCGCTTGGCAGGCCGCCTTTGCCTTTGTAGAAATCAACCGTTGCCGCCATCGGCGCGACGCCGGTGCCGTTGATGAATTTCACCTCGCCGGTCTTGGCGAGGTAGATCAGCATGAACATGTCGCCGCCGATGCCGGTCATTTCCGGCTCGGTCAGGCCCTGGACCGCCCACGCCGCGACGGCGGCATCAACGGCGTTGCCGCCCGATTGCAGCACGCGGAGCCCGGCTTCTGATGCGAGCGCGTGGCCTGACGCGATCATCCCGTTGTCGGCGAGCACCACCGGGCGCCACGTCGACGTTTGTGCGACTGGAGAAACCGAGAGGAGCGAAACGAGGCTGACGGTCAGGAGCAGATACCGGCGCATGGGCTACCTCTTGCCCGCGCACTGTGCGCCCATTCGGCGCAAAAAGCAACCGCTAAGCGCGCCGCAGCAAGACGACGAACTCGCTGCCGGCACAAGCGCCGCACCGGCTACAATCTGTAACAGCAGTTACATGCCGACACGCCAGTCGACCACCGCGTTTGCACCGGAGCCGCAGTCCTCGCGGCGGCGCTGGTTGTTGCTGGCGCACCAAATCCCTGCCACGCCCTCGAAGCTGCGTGTGAAGACGTGGCGGCGGCTCCAGGAACTGGGCGCGGTTCCGGTGAAGCAGTCCGTGTATGCGCTGCCCGATTCCCCCCAGGCTCGCGAGGATTTCGAGTGGCTGCGCGTCGAGATCGAGGGTGCGGGAGGGGAAGCGGTGATCTTCGCTGCCGAACACCTCGGTGCGGAGGCGGAAACGGCCCTGGTGGACGAGTTCAAGCGCACGCGCCACGCGGCCTACACCGAGCTGGCGGCGGAACTGCAGCGCCTGCGTCCGAAGGCAGGCATGCGCGGCGCTTCGGATGCGGTTAAAGAGCTGTCGCGGTACCGCGAACGCTTCAACGCCATCGAGCGCATCGACTTCTTCGGCAGCGCCGGCCGGGACCGTGTCGCATCGCTGTTGGCAGCATTGGAACCGGCTCAGCCCGAGGCCACGCCGGCCACAGGCAGATCGAAAACGGCGGCCGTCGCAACGCACCAGAATCGCCTCTGGATTACTCGGCCGCGGCCGGGTGTGGACCGCATGGCGTCGGCGTGGTTGATCAGGCGCTTCATCGATCCCGCGGCGCGATTTGAATTCGTCACCGATCCGGCGCACGCACCGGTTGATGCGGTGCCCTTCGACATGTATGGCGCCGGCTTCGGTCACCACGGCGATCGGTGCACGTTCGAAGGGCTCGTCTCGCGGTTCGGTATAGATGACGCCGCGGTCGTTCGGCTTGGCCGGGTGGTGCACGATCTCGATCTGAAGGATGGCAAGTTCGGCGCCGCCGAAGCCGCCACCCTCGGCGCCGCGATCGACGGATTGCAGATGTCGT
>DASVFC010000777.1:0-2395 GCA_036380235.1 Vicinamibacterales bacterium | reverse complement strand
GCGATGAACCGCCTGACGCCTGAGCAGCGCGCCCAATACACGGCGAGGATGGCCGATATCGACCGCAAGCTGCCCGGCGATCCGCGCGCCACGGTGGCCGACTTCGTCAATCACATCGATTACCTGGTCAAGAAGATCGGCCTCGATCACGTCGGCATCTCGTCTGACTTCGACGGCGGCGGCGGCGTCACCGGCTGGAACGGCGCGGAGGAAACCTTCAACGTCACGCTCGAGCTCGTGCGCCGCGGTTACACCGAAGAGCAGATCGGCAAGCTGTGGAGCGGCAACCTGCTGCGCGTGATGGCGGAGGTCGAGAAGGTCGCCAGGCAGATTCAGGCGGGACAGAAATAGGTGCACCCCGAGCTGCAGGAGGCCGTCGACTTTCACGTCGCGGTCCTCGCTGAGGGCAGCAAGGCCCTCGTCGGTTACGACACGGCAAAAGCCGTGGCCAACGTGGTGCTGTTGTCGGAGATCCCGACGACCTACGACAAGCGCAGCGAGCGCCAGGTGAACGCCGGCAATCTGTTGTTGCGCGGCGTACCCGGCGTCGGCAAAACGTTCTTCGGCGTCATCCTCTCGGCAATCAGCAACGCCAAGTTCGCGCGCCTGCAAGGCCGCGCCGATCTGCAGCCCACCGAAGTGGTGGGCTTCCAGATGATCAATCCGTCGACCGGGCAGCTGGTCACTGAGTTCGGGCCGCTGGCGTCGGCCGAAGTGATCCTGCTCGACGAGATCAACCGCATCCCGCTGAAATCGCAAAGCGCGTTCCTCGAAGCACTGCAGGATCGCACCATCACCGTCGGCAAGTCGACCTACGACCTGCCCGTCTTCAGCTTCGCGATCGCGACGATGAACCCGGTGGAATTGGGACAGGGAACGTTTCCGCTGTCGGAAGCCGCCACCGATCGTTTTGCGGCGATGGTAAACATCGGCTACCTTCCGCCCGAGGAAGAAGAGAAGCTGGTGAGCTTCGACTTCAAACGCGTGCGTCTGAATCCGCTGTTGTCGAAAGAGCGCATCATCGAGCTGCGTTCGGTGATCAACGAACACGTGTTCCTGCACGATCGCCTCGGGCGGTATATCCAGCGCCTTGTTGCCGCGACGCGGCCGCACAATCCCGACACCGACTGGCGGCAACATTCGCCATCCGAGCTGGTGGAACGCGGCGTCGATCTCGGCGCCTCGCCGCGCGCGATCATCTGCTGGAGTCGTCTCGCGAAAGTGTGGGCCGTGCTGCAGCGCCGCCGCGCCGAGGTGTTTCCTGAAGATATCCAGGAACTCGCGCCGTTCGTGCTGGGTCACCGCCTGTGGCTCGGTCCGCACGCGGCCGCGCACGGATTGACGGCCGAGGCGGTGATCCGCGACGTCATCGACGAGGTGCCGATCCCATGAAGAGAGCCGGGAGCCGGGAACCGGGAACCGGGAGCCGGGAGCGGGGAACCGCGAGCGCGGCGCTGGTCCTCGCGATCGTTTTCGTCACGAGCATCTCGGCGCAATCTTCATCCGGGTCCCAGGTCCCGGCTGCGGGCTCCCGGCTCCCGGCTCCCGGTTCCCAGGTGTCGGACCCCGGTTCCCGGGTCGCAGTCGAGCCAATCCGTTGCTGGCGCCAGGCAACGAGCGGCGCGGTGACGATCGGCGAACCCTTTCGCGTTGTCTTGACCTGCGCCGTCTTCGAATCAACCGACGCGCAGGTGGTGCCCGATGAATCGCGGTTGAACGTGGCGTCGATCCAGATGGCGCCCTTTGAGATCATCGGCGGTACGCATGCGCCGGATGTGCGCCGCGGCCTGCGGCGCTTCATCCAGTACGAATACGACCTGCGGATCATCAGCCGCGACGCGATTGGCCAGGACGTCACCATCCCGCCGCTGACGATCTCGTACCGGATTCACAGTCGTGTCGGCGCCGCCGCGAAGCTGGAGGGCCGCGACCTTTCGTACCTGTTGCCCGCGATACCGGTCAAGGTGGTCTCTCTCGTGCCGGCAGACGCCACCGACATTCGTGATGCGTCCGAAGCCAGCCTGGCGTCCGTCGATCTGCTGCGCTCCCGCTCGCGGATGTTCGAGATGGTTGCAGCGGCCCTCGCGCTGCTCGCCGTCGCGATGGCGGTGTTCGCGCTCGTGCCCCTCGCGCGGCGCAGCGGGGCGCCAGGGAAGGCGGACCGCTACCGGGTGCCGGATCGCACCGTTGTGTCGGCCGCCGCATCATCGTTGCGAACGATACAGGCCCGTGCCGGCGCGGATCGCTGGAGCGATGATGATCTTGCGGCGGCGCTGACGGCGATGCGGGTGATCGCCGCCGTCGCGGCGCAGCGTTCGATCAGCAGCAAGCCGTTGCCGGCCGGCGGAGTGGTGCCCGACGGGCGGCTGCGCGTCGATCGCGGTCTCATTCGCCG
>DASVFC010000776.1:0-3644 GCA_036380235.1 Vicinamibacterales bacterium | reverse complement strand
GAGCGAAGACAGCCGTTCACGCTGCGCCGCATCACGCTGGAACCGTACCACGGAATCCGTCAGCGAATTGAACGTCGACGCCAGCATGTGGGCGTCGTCATCATCCCAGCCGCCGTGGTCGCGGGTTGGAATCTTTTTCGTCAGGTCGCCGGTGACCGCGATCTGCCGCATGTGATCGGTGATCGAAGCGAGCGGACGCGTAATTGTCCGCGCCACGCCGTAACTGACGACGATGGCGAGCAGGGTGGCGCCGAGGGCGATGCCGGCGAGGGTCGCCTGGATGGCACCGAGCGTGCGCAGCCGTTCGCTGCGCGAACGCATGATGATCGCAGTCGCATCGGCGCCGCCGTTACCCGATCCGAGCGACTCTGTTACGGCGACGTACTCTTCGCTGCCGATGACGATGCGGGCGTGGCCAGGTGAGGCCCCCAGCGGAGCGAGTGTCGCATGCGAAGCGGCGCCGAGCGTCGAAGATCGCACCGCGCCACCCATGGCGAACGCGATGTCAGCGCCCGAAAGGGCCTTGAACTGCGCGGCACGGCGGTCGTCGAGCAGCGTGCCGATGCTCAAGACACCGAGAAACTCCGGGCCGAGCGGCACCGGCACACTGACCACCTCGAGCACTCCGGCCGGGTGGAGCCAGAATGCCGGCGTGGCTTTGGGCTCGAGCGCGAGATCTTCCGACGTCGGCGCGGTCGGCCGCGTGCCCATCTCGCCGATCACGGCGAGCTGCTCGCCGTGGCGCCCGGTGACCATCAACAAGTCGGCGCCCGCCTGTTCCCGGTAGTCGGCCGCAATCGGGATCAGTGTTGGCAAGTCGGCGGTGTCGAGCGCCGCCTTGAACTTCGGCAGGTCGGCGATCAATCGCGCCGTGCGCGCGACGTTATCGAACTGTGTGTGAATCTGTTCGCGCACCAGCGTGGCCGCTTCGGTCAAGTCCCGCTGTAACTCGGCTTCGGTTTGTGAGGTGAGCTGCTCGCTGACGAAATACACAGCGGCGCCGATCGACAGGATGCCGAGCAGCGCGCTGGCCAGAAAAATGCGATTGGTGATCGAGCCGAGGAATCGCATCAGGGAACGACAAGGTCGATTTCGGCCCAGCCCCCGGGCGGCACGACGACCGGACGGGTGATACGCGCTTCGCCTTCATACCAGCCGACGAGCGTGTAGGTCCCCGCCGGCAATGCCGGCAACTCGAATCGCCCGTCGTCATCGGTGACATCGAAGAACGGGTGGTTGAAGACCAGCACGAAGGCGTTCATGTGGGAGTGAATGTCACAGAAGACCCGGACGACGCCCGGCCGATCCATGCGCACGCCTTTTGATTTGCCGGCGGCATACCGTCCAAGATCGAATCGCTTGGCGCGCGAGAGCGAGAACACGTTGTGATATGTCAGGTCGCTGTTCGGAAAATCCACATAAGTGCCGACCATCACGGCGAGCACGTGCGGCACAAACCGTTCGTTGCGCTGATCCATGACCGCGCGTCCCGGCTCGCGCTCGTCGAACGCGGACCGGGGCGCCGTCTCGAGGTACACCACGCCGCGGCGGTATTCGGTGCTCTCGCGCGGTGCAGCGGCGCCGGTATTCGAGACATCGGGACGGCGCTCGACGGGCTTGGCGAAGCGACGAATGTCGAGACGGCCGCGGATGCCGGCACCGGTCTGCGCCTGCACGTCCGCTGAACCTGATGCCGACAGGCAGACGCCGAGGACGATCGCGAGCGCCTTCAGAACCAATAGAGCACCTGGCCGGCAACCAGCGAGTCGTGGCGGACCCGGCCGCCGTTGCGATCGTTGCGCTGCCACGATCCCTTGACCTGCACGTTGCGGGTGATTGAGTAGCCGGCGCCGGCTTCAATACGCCAGGTGCGCGACTCCCATGGACTAGGGCCTTGCGAGCCCGCAATCCAGTTGAAATCAAGCCGATCGCCGCGTGCCGCCACGTAGAAGCCGGGTGCGATCTTGTAGCGGCCTTCGATCAGCATCGAGGTCGACACGAGAGGTTCGGTCATCCGCAGCGTCGCAATCGGCGGCAACGACCAGCTCGAACGAATCGCCTCACCGCGTACGAGGATGCGTCCCACCGAATATTCCGCATCACCGCCGAATGCGAGCTGCCGGGAACGATTGCCGGAATCCACTCCGGCCACCGCATCATCAATGTTGCGATTGAGCCAGGCGCCGCGCGATGCCGAGGCGCCCAACGCGAGCCCCGCGTTCGGCCGCGCCACCAGGCGGCCCGCTATCTGCCGGCCGGAGTTGTTGTCGCGGAATCGCGGATCCGAAAGCGAGCCGGCGGTGACCGATCCGGTCCATTCGAATTTGCCGGTGACGCCGTGCGCCTGCACGCCGGCGTCCCATCGGTTGGTGTTGACCATCGGCAAACCGGGCGCAGGGACGTTGTTGCCAACGGGGAAGTTCGACAGCCATCCCCGTCCGCGCATCCGCAGCAAGTCGTCGTTGGTGGCGGGAAGCGCATCGGGCCTGATCGACAGCAGGTACTGATAGGCGAGCGGCTGGCCGATCAGGATGTTGTTGCTGCCGTATGTGGTCCGCGTCATCGCACCAAACGTCGGCGGCACGCGGCCGACCTGCAGATCGAATCGCCGCGCCGGCCAGGGCCGCAGGCGCACGAACAATCCGTAGGCCTCGAGCACGTGTCCTTGATCGAGGCGGACTTCGGTCAGCAGCTGCAAGTGATCGTTGGCGCGCACTTCCGCCGCCACGCCCAGCCGCAGGTTGCGGAGTGCCGAGAACTCGTAACTCGTGTAATTAAAGAAGCCGGGATCTTCGGGCGCGAACGTCGCCGTGATCTCGGCGCCGAGCACGACGTGGCCGCCGGCGAGCGAGATCGGCGCTTCGGGCAGCGACTGCGCGGCAGCGGGCCATGCCGCGGCACACGCGAACAGCAACGCGAGCGCCAGCCGGGTCATATGCGGAAAGTATAATGCGCCCGTGTGGATGGCCCTGATTGCGGCGCTGACGCTCGGCGCGGACTCGCAAACCCGGGTCGTGCCGCTGCCGGCGGGCAAGTCGCTGGCGATTGAGATCACCGTCGGCACCGTCCGTATTGAAGGCTGGGAGAAGGCGGAAGCCGAAATCGTGATCGAGCGTCACGCGCCATCTACGGCGCAGCTGGACGCGCTGCCGATCGTCTTCGAAGACTCGCCATCACGCGTCAGCGTTCGCGTAACGCAGGCCGACGGCGCCACCGATCCCGTATTCCGTTCCGACATCACCGTGCGTGTGCCACGCACAGCGATGATCGATCGCGTTCAGGTCCTCGAAGGCCGCATTCTCGTCAACCGCTTTTCCGGCGCGTTGACCGCCGACATCCGCCGCGGACCGATCGAGGGCAAAGAGCTCTCGGGCACGCTGCGGCTGGAAAGCGGCATCGGTTCGGTGGTCGTCACGGGCGTCCGCCTCTCGCCCGATGGCCTGCTGCGCTTGCGCGCGTTCAATGGCGACGTGCGCCTCACGCTGGCGGAACGGCCGGCCGATGCGCGCATCATGGCGCTGGCGCTGAACGGCAGCATCACCTCGCAGATCCCGCTGGTGATGAAAGACACGTGGGGCCCGAGGTGGGGAGAAACGACGCTGGGGAAGGGCGAGCCGGTGATCTCGCTCGACGTCATCACCGGA
>DASVFC010000775.1:0-4593 GCA_036380235.1 Vicinamibacterales bacterium | reverse complement strand
CCGCTCGTCCACAGCGTGTGATTGGCGTCTTCCGCGAACATCAAGTGATGCGTGCCGAAGCACGTTGCGATATGCGTCAACTTCCTGGTCGCCGGGTCGTACATTTGCAGGTGGCGGCCGCTGCGCTGCAACGGAAACACTTTCGCCGATGGATGCGAGGACCCTTCCTTGCAGAACGCCGGATTCTCCGGCGACCGCACCGCGGAGGTGAGCCACAAGCGGCCCTTCTCGTCGAGCATCGGGTTGTGCACGTTGTTCTTGCTGGTCCAGATCGGTTCTTCGCCGTAATAGGGTGACGGCGCGGCCATTTTCGGGGACGTCGGCGGCGTGTTCGGATCGCGCACGCTCAACGGGATCTGGCTGATCTCGTTCGTTCTCGGATCGAGCACCGGGATGTAATCGGCGCTCAACTCGAGTGCGCCATACAGCGGACCGTTGGCGTTCACCGTCGGATCGCGGCGATCGGTCGAGACCACATCGTGCAGATACGCTTTCGGATCCGCCCAGTCCCACATCGTGATCACGACGTTGCGCTCGATGCCCTGCGGCCGCTCGGGCGGCGGCGGCACTTCACCACGGTTGATGCGATCCGTCCAGTCGGCAAACAACAGCAGCGCGCGTTCCTTGCCCATGTTGTTCAAGCCGTTAATCATCTGTGCGCCGGCCTGGCCCGAGGCCAGTCGCCGCTCCCACGCCTGCTGCAGCGACGGGAACGTGCCGAGCTCTTTCGGAATCTCGCGCGTGCCCTTGGTGCCCAGCTGATGGCATGCGGTGCAGCCGCCCGACTTGATGGCACGAATCCATTCCGCCTGGCTCTTCATGTTTGGCGAGATGCCGTTTCCTTGCGGGCCGGTACCGGGAAATTCTCCCGCTTCGGGAATCCGCAACAGCGACAGCCAGTGTCCCGCCGGGTAGTACTGCGCCGCCGCATGCGCCGACGGTGCGATCACCGCGGTGAGGTTCAGCGCCTTACCTGGCGTCGCCGACACGCGTTGTGAGTCGACGAGGCCGTAGCCGCGGACGAAGATCGCATAACTGGCCTTCGGCAGGTCGGGAAGGAGATAACGTCCTTGCGCGTCGGTGACGACGATCTTCGCGTAGGGCGTCGGCAGATCTTTCGTTTCGGCGATGACCCAGACCCCGGCTTCAGCACCTTTGCTGCTGCGAACGACACCGGCGATGTCGTCGGCATCGACTGCCGAAGCCTGTTGCGATGCGTTGATTGAAGTCAACGATGTGGCGATGAGCGCAGCGACACCTGCGGCGATCACGAGTGAGCGCATGTGACGTTCCTTCCGCTTGACTGTTGGTTGCCTCCGCGCGTCATCGTTGCTTCACGGGCGCGGGCGGATCGTGACGAGCCTCGCTGGTGCGGCCGCGTTGCGCGCGCCGGGCCGCGAGCTCGTCCTGGTATTGCTGCTCGGACAGAAACGCCACGTCCGTCCACCCATGCCCCATTTCATCCATCGTCCGGGAGCCCCAGCCGATCCACGCCGTGGGATCCGGGTTGTGCTTGTTGTTCACCGTGTTGTCATGGATGGACACCGTGTGCAGGATCGTCCCGGCCGGGAACAGGTGCGGCACCTTGTATTTGTACGTGACTTGCCAGTTCTGCTCGTAGTGCGTTGCACTCGTGAGGACTTCGCGCCGGCCGTCTGGATGAATCGCTTCGAGCAACATCTTCGAACCGCGGAAGTGCATGTGCGGCTGGAAGCTGATGATCAACGCCGGCTTCGGCAGCGGCCAATAACGTTCGTGCGTCACCACGCTGTTCGGCGGGATGCTGAGGAACGCCGCCGCGTGAAGTGGGTTCTCGGCGATCAACGCGCCGGTTGGCATGGCGGGCTCATCGATCGCGATCTTATGGCCGGCCCGCAACAGCAGATCTTCAACGCGCTCGCGATTCAACACCCAGTCGTTGCCGAGGCCCGTCCGAATGCGGTGTGAGGTGACGATGCGCGTGGGCACGACGCCCTTGGGATAGAACTTGATGCCGACGCGCATGCGGTCATACGTCTCTTCGCCGTAGGGGTGATAGTGACCCTCGAAGCGAAAGATCGATCCAGCCTTCAATAGCTTGGCGGTGCCGTCGGGAAAGATGTCGGCGTCGTTGCCCGCGCCATACTCGATCAAGTCCATCGAGTTGCCGACATTCGACCCCATGTTGAGGCCGAGACCTTCCTTGTCGACACCCTCCGGTAGATCGACATATACGTGCGCGTGATGCACCGCGCGCCACGCATCGGGAATGATCTGCACCCATTTGACATAGCGATCTTCGGTGAGTTTCGGATCGACATGTTCTTCGGGAATGAAGTCCGGACCGCTGGCCGGGATACGGAAGCCTTTCTCCATCCGGACGATGAGGTCGGGTTCGCCGTAGGTCCATTCGGTGGTGGGCGGAAACACCCTGGGCGGCGGCGCATCGGCGCGGCGGCCTTCGACCGCGCCGCCATCCACCCAGGCGGCGATCGTGGCCACTTCCTGATCGCTCAGCGAGGGATCTTCGAGGTACTCACCGATGCTGCGATCGATGTGCCAGGGCGGCATCTCGCGCGCCACGACCTTGGTCTTGATCGATCGCGCCCACGGCCTCACTTCCGCGTAAGTCATCAACGACATCGGCGCCGGCGTCCCTGCGCGGTGGCACCGCTGACAGGATTTCTGCAGGATCGGCAGCACGTCTTTGGTGAATGTCGGACCGTCGGTCCTGGCTGGTGCCTGGGCGGTGACCGGCGATGACGAGAACAGCAGGGCAGTGAAGCACCCCGCGCTGACGATGCCGGCAAGCCGAAGGGCGGTGACCATGAGGCCTCCTTCGGGCATACTCTAGCACCCATGAAGCCCTGGCTCACGCTCGCTTTCGTGTTGTGTGCGCCGATCCTGACGGGAGTGCACGCCCAGCAGAATCAACCGATTTACCCCGCTTACGACGGGTTTCTGAAGAATCCGGACGGCAGCTACACGCTGGCCTTCGCCTACTTCAGCCACAACGCCGAACCGGTGACGATCGCACCCGGCCCAAACAACATCTTCGCACCCTCGCCCGGCGATCGCATGCAACCGACGACGTTCAAGCCTGGGCATTGGCGGTTCCAATGCGTGATGGTCGTCGGACCGGAGTTCGACGGCAAGATGAAATGGACGCTGACCTATGGCGGCGTCACGACCGGCACCAGCGAACGGATGTTGCAGTCGAACTGGAACCTGGTCGAAGGCGCGGCGGCCTTGTCGAAGATCGATTACGTGAAGGCGCCGAAAGGCGTCTGTCTCAATCGCGCGCCCACGGTGCGTGTGCTTGGCGTCACGGCGCGGCCCAATGGTCCGCCGCCGACGCTGACCGCATCGCTGAACGAGGAGTTCAATCTCTTCGGCAGCGCCCATGACGAGGGCCTGCCGCGCAACCAGGCGCTGCGCGTCGAATGGACGATGTTGAAGGGCCCCGGCACGGTCACATTCACGATTCCGGGATCGGCGCGCACCAAGGCGCGCTTCTCCGCGCCGGGCCTCTACGAACTCGAGTTGACCGCGAGCGATTCGGAATTCACCGAGCGGACCTTGCTCAACATCAACGTCAAATAAGCTCGGCGTTCGGCGTAACATCTCCGGGAGTGTTTCGCTCGCGCCTGGCTTTCCTGAACATCCTCGTCGCAATCATCGGCGTTGCACTGCTGGTCTTCACCGTGCAGCGGGTGGGCGGCTGGCCGGCGGTCGTGTCGGGCATCGCCAGCGTCGGCTGGTGGTTCATCGTGGTGGTGATGCTCGGCGCGGCGCGGATGGCAGCCCGCGGCCGCGCGTGGATGGCGTGCAGTGCCGCAATCGCGGAAACCGGAGCGCAGCGCCTCACGATGGCGGATGCATTTGGCGCGATCATCGCCGGCGATGCCGCGGGCAACCTGACGCCGCTCGGCGTGTTCGCCAGCGAGCCGACGAAGATCCTGATGACGCGCGCGAAGATCTCCACCGTCACCAGCATCGCGTCGGTGACGATCGAAAACGCGTTCTACAGCGCTTCGGTTGCCGCCGTGTTGCTCGCCGGCACGTGGCTGTTCCTGCAGCGGGCCAACGTGCCGGCCGGCCTCGAGCAGATCTCCGAAGTTCTGCTGATCGTGATCGCCGTCGCCGGCGTCGTCGCATTCTGGATCGCGCGCAGTCAACCGGCGATTCTGTCGCGTCTCGCGCCGCTGATGGCGAAGCTCGCCGGCCGCTCCCACGCCCCCGCCGAGGCGGTGAAGGAAATCGAATCGCATATCTACGGAGTATTGCGATGGCCTCTCGGCCGCATTCTTCACGTCGTTTTCTGGGAGGCCATCTTCCACGTGCTCGCGGTAGCTGAGGTCTGGGTCGTGCTGCGACTGTTGATTCCCGACGTCACCGTGGGTGAAGCGTTCCTTCTCGAGAGCGCCGGCCGCTTCGTGACGATCGCGTTCAAGTTCGTGCCGTACCGCCTCGGCATCGACGAAATGGGCTCCGGCGCCGTCGCCCAGGTCCTCGGCCTCGGCCCCGCCAACGGCGTCACCCTCGCGTTAGTGCGAAGGCTTCGCATCGTCGTGCTGAATGCATTCGGCCTATTGAAGCTTGTCCACGGACGGT
>DASVFC010000774.1:0-6234 GCA_036380235.1 Vicinamibacterales bacterium | reverse complement strand
GGTTTGGATACCGGAACACTCGCCACCTCAACGGGGTGCTGATGCTGGCGGTGTGGATGTATGGCACGTTGGTATCGGGTGCGCGAAAGGCCGGCTTCATCATGATGCTGGGCGCCATGCTCGGCATCCTGATCTCGGTCGGGCACATGCGAGGAGCGGGATCGGTCGCATTCCCCGGCGCTACGCCGTCGTCGTAAGCAGAGGCCTGGCGGCGAGGTCGTCTGCATAACGACCTCCTACACCCGCTTTGCGGTGAGAACGATCGCCGAAATGTCAACACGCACGCGGGATTTTTCGCACCGCCGGTCCTTCAGGCACGCGAGTCTTCAAGCGTTTCGCGAACGGGTCAGCGCCACCGCACTGATGAGCAGATCCCGTGCCGGGTTCGAAATACGTGCGGTTCGCACGCACCCAACTGCTCAACACGAACAAACACGCACACCGCGCGGATGTCTTGCGGCGCCGGTACAACAAATGCTCTGGCTGCGGGAGAGCCGCGGGGACAGCCTTTATGCTGGCTAAGAGGAGCCGTGTCATGAACGCATCGATCTTGGCGGGATTGGCTGCTGGTCTCACACTCATCGCATCTTACGTCTCCCTGCGCTACCGGCGCGACGCGAAGGCCGCAAGGACGAGGCTCGCTGCCGTGGATCGCCACGTCGTGTCGACGCGATGGGGTGATGTCGAGTACGCCGAGCGAGGCGCGGGCACTCGCGTGCTCATCGTGCACGGGATCTTCCACAACTGCGTGGGGGCGCTTCTTTCCGCCCGCGATCTCGGCGATTTCCGATTCGTCGCGCTGTCACGATTCGGCTATCTCGGCTCGAGCATGCCACCCGGTGCGACGCCTGCACACCAGGCCGATGCGATCGCTGATCTCCTCGACGCGCTCGGCATCGAGCAGATCGACGTCATCGGCGAGTCAGCTGGCGCGACGTCGGCGCTGCAACTCGCCCTGCGTCATCCCACGAGAGTGAAGCACCTGGCAGTGCTCGTCGGCAATCTGCCAGGAAGTCCCACAGCAGTTGTTCAACCGCCGTTCGCGAGCCTGTTCAACCGGCAATTTCCCTTATGGGTGTTATGGAACGTCGCGCCGTCGATCATGGTGCGCCTGGTGGCGGGCCTGCCGAAAGGATTCGCGTTGAGTGACGAAGACGTGCGGCTCGTCATCGAATTCATCAAGAGCCTGTTTCCCGTCAGCGCCGCGGGCGTGGACTTCGACGCATTCGTCTCCAACGCGGACGTCAACGGCTACAACCTGGAAGCGATCAGCGTGCCGACCCTGATCGTCCACACGAAAGACGATCAGGTGGCCTCGCACGAAGCCAGCAGGCGCGCCGCCGAACGTATCCCGGGCGCGCGATTCGTCAGCCTCGAATCCGGCGGGCACCTCATGCTCGGGCAATCGAAGATCGTGCGTGACACGCTTGCCGGGTTCTTTGCGGAGCGGAGGGATCGGCCGGCGGAGGCGATGGCGTCGTGACCACGGCTCCCCTGGAACTGCCGCACTCGATCACAAAAACATTTCCGCAGCTCGATCACTTCGGGATTGAACGAACGGCGCCACGAGAGGTTGCGTCAGCGATCAGCGAATTCTTTCTAAGCTGATCGCACGACCGCCACGTCACTCGCAACTCACTGTCGGAAGAAACACTTGATTGTGCAAGCTGCCGAAGCTGCCGCCAATGCTCGTGCCGCCGCCGGAGGCCCAGATCACACCGTTGACGAACGCCGATCCGTAGACGCCGTGAACGGGGATCGGCATGTCGCGAAGGCGTGTCCATTGGTTGGAACGGGGATCGTAATAATCATGGTCGGGAAACATGCCCGCCGGGCCCTCACCGCCCCAGACGTGGAAGCAACCGCGGGCCATCACGCCGTTCATGCCGCTGCGCGCCCTCAGCATCGGCGCGGCGGTGGTCCACGATCCCGATTGCGGATCGTAGACTTCGTGCACCGTCGTCATTTGCGGCGACAAGCCGTCGCCGAGGCGCCCGCCGACGAAGTGAATGCGGCCGTTGATTGCCGCGCCGGTGAAGTGGTTGCGCGGCGTCGGTAGAAGCGGCAACACCTGCCAGGTGTCGGACCTCGTGTCGTAAGCGGCAAAGTCGCTTTCGCGCGGCGGCCGTCCACCCGCGACGTAAATTTTGCCGTCGTGCGCAACGGCCACGCCGGAACTGCGTGCCGTCGGCATGCGCGCTTTCTCGACCCACGCACCGCTCGCGGGATTCAGTTCGTAAACGGTGTCCACGTAGGTTGGCGCATCGGCCATGGTCTGGCCGCCGATCAAGTAGACCCTGCCGTTGACCCCCGCCGCCATGCCGTGATTGTTCGGTTGCGGGAGCTGCGGACCGAGCTGCCAGGTGCCGCTCGCGATGTCGTAGACCTGCACCGTCCGCGCCGTCTGCCGATTCGCCGGATAACCGCCGAGGAGGTACAGCTTGCCGTTCACCTCGGCGAACGCCAATTCGGAGTTCGCTTCGAGCAATGGGGAGCGTTGCGTCCACTGGCCGCCGTCGACCTGAGTCGCCGGTGAGGTCGGGGCGGTCGGATTTGTCGGCGCGGTCGGCGTTGTCGGCGTGGCCGGTGGTCCGCTTGACCCGGAGTCTCCTCCGCACCCGACGACGAACAACGCGCATAGCACCGCGACGATCGATTTCATCATCACTCTCCATCTACCTCGGAAGCCGCGCCGCCAGGACGCCGTCGATCCAGCCGAACATGAGATCGAAGTCCACCATCGGTCCATGCTGGTAAGGGTCGATCGATAGCGTCCACGGCGCGCCCGCCGCGCGCCCCGCCTCGAAAACGGCGCTGATGTTCTCTCTGCGATACGGCTCGTCCAGCGCCCCGATCAGGAAGTATCCCGGCACGCTCGCTGCTCCCATTGCCGGACCAGGGCTGTGGCAACCACCCTTCATGGTCAGGAACCCGGCGACGCGCGCGCCGTGAATGCGGCTGAATCCGTACGCGGTGCATCCGCCCATCGAATGCCCGACAAAAAAGATTGGAATGTTCGCGAGCTCGGGACGCTGGCTTTGCGCGCCGAACTCCGACAGCGTGCGCAGCAGGGTTTCGTAGCTCACGGGGCTGTCGACCAGGGTGGTGGTGCCAATCAGCGCCACGTTTCCGCCCGCGAGCTTCGATGCGCGACTCCTAACCTGCGCTCTCTCGGACGCGGAACACCAAATGCTGCAGGCTCCGCTCGAGGCGCCGGCGACGAGCGCACGGGAGTCCAAATCGTTGCCGGTCGCAGGGTCCCTTAGTCCAGGCAGAAAAACGATCGCGACCTTGTACTCGCCGACTACCGCGGGCAGGAATGCGACGGCATTCTGATACGTAAACAGTTGGCCACCGTCGACCTGGCCCGCCGGGAACGTCGGCGACGTCGCGATCACCGTTGGCCCTGTCGGTGTGGCCAGGCCGGCTGGCGGCCCCGAGGATCCTCCGCACGCAACCATGAACAACAACAGCAGCACCATGGCCGCTTTGATCCGAACGATGTTCGACATGTGCCTTGGTTAGAACGTGTAGCGCGCGCCGAAGCGGAAAACGGTTCCGCCAATAACGGTGCTCGGCTGCCTGAAGAGCCGGCTGGTGGTTTCAACGACGTCAGTTACGGTCCCGGCGCCGGTCAGGTTGAAGATGTTCACCATCATCTGCAGCCGCTGCGCACCCTTGATGACGAACTCTTTCTGCGCGCGCAGGTTAATCACGGCAATCGACGGCAGATAGTACGTCCCCACCTTCTCCGCCGTGATCGTCATGTTGCCCTGCACGAGCGGCGTCGTCCGATTCGGGTCTGCCAGGCGCAGCAACTGCTCGGTGACGGTGAGCAGGCGGCCGTACGGCTCGCCTTTCATGGCGTTGCTGGAAACGCTGACCAGCACGCCGTGGTTGAACAGATAGCTGCCCGACGCCTTGAAGGTCCAGCCGGCCATCTGCGTGTTCTTCGAGTTCCAGAACACCACGTTGGGATCTTCCGAGAACTCCGACGACACATTCCGTTTCGTCCAATCGAAGCCGCTGGTAAGCTGCCAGCGGTCGCTCATGCGTTTGGTAACGCCGAATTCAATCGTGCTGTAGGTGTCGCCGATCCCCTTGTTGGTCAGGTAGTAGTCCGTCGTTTCTGGCGGCACGCCGGTTTCCCAGACGGTGATTAGCCGGTCGTCGGCGTTTCGAAGGATGCCGTCGCGGCCCGGGTCGAGCGCTTGCACCGGGGTGTATGAAGACGAGGTGCGAAGCCGATCGTACCTGCCGAACGTATCGCTCTGCTGCTTTCGCACGACCATGACATGAGCGCGCACGTTGCCCGCGATCTCCTGCTCCGCACCGAGCGTGAATTCATCGGTATACGAATCCTTCAGATTTGGATCGACCGTCGTACTCGTCAATTGCGCGCCGCCATAGATCGGCCGAAGCGTCGCGACATATGCCGGCGTGATCCGCGTAGCGGCAACCGCTGGATCCGGTGTCAGGTAAGCGGTGTCCCAGGCGTACTTCTTGGTGATAAGGTCGACCGGATTCACGAGCGCAGACACCGACGCTGCCGGATTGGTCGCGAAGCGTCCCCAGCTGACCTTGAGTGCCGTCTTCGAGTTGCCGAAGAGGTCGTAGATCAACGCCACGCGCGGCACGATGGTGTTGAATGTCACGACGTCGCGCGCCGGCGCGACGGTCCTGACGGCGAACGGACCGACGTCGCAGTCGGCATCGTTCGGGCATGCGTAGCTGCCGTTCGCGCCAAACCGCTGCTCCGGGTAAGAGCTGTGGTACCGATCGTAGCGAAGGCCGACATTGAGTGTCAGCTTCGGCGTGACCTGTAACCTGTCCTGGAAAAACAGCGCGTGGTTATCGAGAGTGTTGGCACTCGCCACCGGTCCGTTGTCCGTCCAGAACGAGGTTGGCACGCCGTTGGTCGTGATGACGAAGAAGTGGCCAGTGGTGCCCGCCGGCCCCGGTGCGCCGTAAGCGGTGAGCCGCGGCGCATAGTGCTGATACATGTAGCCGATCTTGATGTCGTGGCGGTCGCCGTAAAGAGACAGGTTCGTGTTGTAGTGGCGGCGGGCGTCGCGCGAAAGACCGGGCATGTTGTAGGCGCCGCGCCGGGCGAACGTAACATCATCGATGATCGGCGTCTTGTCGGTGTGAGCGGTCAGCGGGAAGTGGTTGCCATACACGTTGATCGAAGCGTCGAGCGTGGCGCGATTGCCGATCACGCGCATGTAATCGATTTTGCCGATATGGCTTCGGCTGTCCTGCCGCGCCGTCGACTCGACGAGATATTGGGCGGCGTAGACGCCGGAACCGAAACGATAGGGTTGATACTTCTTCCCTAATTGCGTCATGAACGTGAGAGCGCTTTCGACGCTGACTTGATAATTCAGCTTGATGGTGTAGTCGGTCGTCTGGGTGGTGAACGGCTGCCCCTGGGTGCCGCCCTCGTGTGGCGGGCGGTCGAACATCGCGGTAGTGAGGGCGGTGTATTGATCGCGGAATGACGTGAAGTACCACAGCCGATCCCTGATGAATGCGCCACCAAGCTGCGCGTTGATGTCGCGATACTTCGCATAGTGCTCGGCACGGTCGAATGGTTTGTGGCCGCCGGGTTTGAAATCGGCGTAGACCTCCCCGTGCGGCGTGTTGCTGCCGGTCTTGATCACCGTGGCAACAGCGGCGCCGGCAACCGGAACTTCGGCGGAGTTGCCCGCTGCAACCACCTTCGCTTCAGCCAGCGCGCCGTAGTCGATGTAAGCCCCGACGCCGTCGGCGCCGGAAGTAATGTTGACGCCATCCACGGTCGTGATCGACTGGCCCCACAAGCCGTACGCTCGATACGTCGACTGCGTGCCCGCGGTATTGCCGCCAACGTCCGGACGAGGCATTGCGATCCCCGGGGTCTGGGCGAGCAGGGCAAACAGATCGCGTTGATTGGGGATGTCTCTCAACATCGCACCGGCGAAGGTCGTGCCGACCGCCGCGTTCTGCACATCAACGATCGGATGACGCGTCGAGACCAGCGTAACTTCGCTGATGCGAATCGGCGCCTGCGATTCGTCGTGAACCTGTCCGGAGATGCTGGTAGTGGGCGCTGGTTGATCGCTGCCGGCCGGCCGCGCCGGTACCGCCTTCGCCGGAACCGCATCTTCACGCCGCTTCGGCGCGCGCGCGACAATCAGCACGCCTTGCGCGCCCGACCGTGCGTGCAGACCGTGCGGTCGCAATACCTGATCC
>DASVFC010000773.1:0-3720 GCA_036380235.1 Vicinamibacterales bacterium | reverse complement strand
GAGCGAAGTCACGCCTCCGATGGCGCGCGAAGCGTTGGAGCGGCTGCGCACCCGCACGCAGGCCATCGAAGCGTTGTTCTGGTCCATCACGGGCGCTCGCGCCACGTGCCTCGCTTACGCAGGCACCGACATCGCCGATGGTGGGCCGGCGCCTGTCACCCTCTCGAACGGCGCCGGCGTGGTCGATCATTTGCGCCGGCAGGGGACGTTGTTGCGACGCACGGCCGACACCTCGGGCGTCAAGCAACTTCTGCCGCGAAGCGTCGAGTCCGTTGCCGTACTCGCAGCGCCTGCGGAAGGCGTCACCGGCGTACTGATTCTCGGCTGGGATGCGCCGTATCCGCCATGTGACCGCTCAGCTGCCGCGCAACTGCAGACAGCGGCGGCCGTCCTGCTGCGCACGATTGCCGCTGCAGAGGACCCGCGTTCGGTGCTCGCCGAGGCCATCCTCGGCTCGCTCTCTTCGGCAATCATCGTCATCTCTCGCGACGGTGCGATCGTGTCGGCCAATGCGGCGTGGACCGCGTCGCCGCTGGCATCAGAATTCGCGGGTTTCGGTCCGGGCGCGAACTTCTTTCAAATCGGGCGCCGCGCCGTCGTCCGTGACGGCGGCTTCCGGCAGTTCGGCCCGGTGCTCGATCGCATCGAGGCCGTAGCGCGTGGCGACAGTCAGGATTTTCACGGCGCGCTCACCGTGCCGGTCCTCGGCGAAGAAGAGCAGATGCTCGTGTCGGCGACGCCATTGCGCCATCCCGACGGCGGTGTGGTGGTTGCGTGTACAAGCGCCGCACGCGAAGCCGATTTCGAACCGCCGACGGCTGATCAGCAGTTCTTCCGCGTGATTGACGCGGTGCCGCTTCCAATCTGGATTCACGGCGACGACAGCAAGGTGATTTACGGCAACGCCCTCTGGCGGAAGATTGCCGAAGCGGCGGCGCGCGATTCCGCATGGACCGACGTGTTTCATCCGCACGACCGCGAGCGCGCCGTCGAGGCCTTTCAGTCGAACCAGCCTCGTGTTCGCGCCGGCACGCTCGAGGCGCGCGTGCGATGCGACGACGGTTCGTATCGCTGGTCGATCTGTACTGTCGTTCCGTACGGCGGACCCGACGGCGATTTGGCGTGGTCTGTCGGCTTCTGTTGCGACATCGGTGTGCAGCGGCACACCGAGTGGGCGCTAACCGAGCTGTCGGCGAAGCTGGCGGCGGCGCGCGAGGAAGAACGCAGCCGCATCGGCCGCGAGTTGCACGACGATGTTGGCCAGCAAGCGGCGCTGCTGGCTGCCAAGATCGAGGCGCTTCGCGACCGCCGCAAGATGACTGAAGCCAGCTTGCGGGCGGGCATCGAGGAGGCCGGGGACCGCGTTCAGGACCTCGCGGTCAGCATTCACAACCTGTCCCATGAGTTGCATTCGCCAAAGCTCAAGCTGCTGGGACTCGTGAAAACACTGTCCGCCTTGTGTCGCGACGTATCCAGGCAAAGCGGCGTCAAGGTCACCTTTGATTCACCTGGGAAGATTCGGTTGCCCGATCGCATCGCGCTCTGCCTGTTCCGGGTGGCACAGGAAGCGTTGCAGAATGCAGTCAAGCACAGTGGCACGCCGGCCATCGAGGTCGCGCTGACACAGGCGGACTCAACACTGACGTTGCAGGTCGCGGACAAGGGACGCGGGTTCGATCTGATGGCGGCGCCGACCTCCGGCCTCGGCCTGCTGAGCATGCGCGAGCGCATCGAGCTCAACGGCGGCACGCTGCTGATCGACACGTCCGCAGCAGACGGCACCAAGATCCTGGCCACCCTGCCGCTGTTGGCGCGCAACGGCGGCGACGGAATGCGGTGACACCTCGACGGCCTGTTGCCAGCATCGCGTCCGCGCGCGCACAAAAGCCGCGATAATCACGCGCTCCAGCGGCGGGCACGTGTCTTGCCCCTTTCGCGCCATGCGATGCGGCGCGAGCCTCGGACTGGTGACCCTATGCGCGCTGCTGTTCGCGGCGCCGCTACCCGCGACCGCGCCTACGTTCCACACCGATGACCCGCTGATGATCGAGCCGGAGACGCAGGACGCCTCCGCCGCGCGCGACTGGGACATCGACCTCTTCATCGATCTCGCGATCAACCTGTTCGGGGAACCGGGAGACAAGGCCGCTGGCTCGCGCGCCGGCAACGTCAACACCATCGACGAAGTCCCTGATTCGAGCTGGTTCACGAACCGGATTCTCGCGCGCCAGATCACTATCGAAGACGCGGTGCGCGGGCCGGCGCGCGGTGCCGGCGTCGCGCCAGGGCGGTGGACCGTCATCGCACCGAAGCAACAGGGCTTCGCGCCGGGCTTCACGATTCGCGACGCGGCCGGAGACGTCTGGTTCGTCTCGTTCGACGCTCGCGGCCAGCCCGAAGCCGCGACCGGCGCCATTATCGTCGCCACCAAGATCTTCTGGACGTTGGGCTACTGGCAGACCGACAACGTACTGACGACGATTCATCGAGACCAGGTCGACATCGGCGACGATGCCACGTTCCGGCCGCCATCAGGCAGGGAACGGCGCATGCGCCGCGACGATCTTGACGACATCTGGGCCCGCGCGCACCGATCGCCGGACGGCTCGTATCGGGCCGTTGCGTCGCGACGGCTGAGCGGCCGTGCCATCGGCGGCTTTCGGTATTACGGCACGCGCCCGGATGATCCCAACGACATCGTGCGGCACGAACATCGCCGCGAGCTGCGCGCCTTGAAGGTGTTCGGCGCCTGGACCAACCTCGTCGATCTGAAGGCCGGCAACACGCTGGACATGGTCGTGGCAGAGGGCGGGCGCAATCGCGTTCGCCATTATCTGCAGGACGTAGGGTCGACGTTTGGCACCGGCGCCAACGCGCCGCGCGAGTATTTCGAGGGATGGGAATACGTGCACGAGGGCGATCTCACGTGGAAGCGTTTGATCTCGCTCGGGTTCTACATCAAGCCGTGGCAGACCATCACGTACGACGAGAGCCCCGCGATTGGGCGCTTTGAAGGTGAGGCCTTCGATCCGCTGGCGTGGAAGCCCAGGGTGCCGGTTGCAGCCCTGCGTCACACCCAACCCGACGATGCCTTTTGGGCGGCGCGGCGCGTGGCAGCGTTTTCGGATGCGATGATCGCGGCGCTGGTCAACGAGGCGCGGTATTCCGATCCTGCCGATGCGCGCCGGCTGACCACCACGCTGATCCAGCGGCGCGACAAGATCGCCGCGGCCTGGCTCGTGGCGGTGACACCGCTGGTGGATTTCAGGTTGGAGAACGGCGAGTTGTCGTTCGCCAACGCCGCGGCTGTTGCCGGCGCGGCACCGCCGCGGCGCCGCGGTTACGAGGTCAGTTGGGCAGCGTTTGATAACCAGACGGCGGCAGCGACGCCCGTCGGTGAGCCGGCGGTCTCGCTGGGCGAGCGCGCACCCGCGCCTCGGTCAGCGTCCGTCCAGGTTGGTGGTATCGTGCGCGCGCGTGTTCGCCCGCTCGATGCGCCCCCCGGGTGGAGTCCGGTGGATGCCTATTTCCGGCGAGAGGCCGATCGCTGGCGGCTTGTCGGTCTCGACCGTACCGGACGCGGGTTCACGTCAGCGACGCCCGAACGTTAGTCAGAGCACCTGATCAAAGACACACGACGTCGCTACTGGTACTTTTGACAGTCTCGACTGTATTAGAAGCTAGTATTGCTCTCTGGCGTTTTTAGCAGCTTGTTCCCGT
>DASVFC010000772.1:0-3656 GCA_036380235.1 Vicinamibacterales bacterium | reverse complement strand
TAGCGAATCAGATGGGATGCGGACTGTAACGTAACTGGTTCTGTCGAATGCTGACTGCATTTCCCCGCCTGGCCCGCCTTCGCGGCGAAGCCGCTACGGCGCGGCCACGCCGTCGCTCCCGCAGCGTCGCCGGCGAGCGGTGGCAGGTGGTTGGTTCGTTCATGGCGACGATGACGCTCGTCGCGGCTGCGCTCGCGGCCGTCATCTCCTGAACGTATCCAACATCGATAACCGGCGGGAGCCGCAGATGCGGCCCGGAGCGTCTTGACGTTGCATTGATCAACGTCGCGTTGAAATCCGCTCCGGGCTGATCTGCGGCAAGTTCTATAATGTGGCCGTGGACAAGGCCCCCGCGAAAGCTCCCACCACGGTCAGTTCTCCGCACAAGTTGGTCGTCACTCCGGTCGTGTCAGCGCTCCGCGCCGCACCGACGGCGCCGGCCGACGACGCGATGAAATGCGAGCGCTGCGGCGCCGACATGTATCGCATGCACGCCGTGTGGCGCTGCCCCTCGTGCCGCTTCAAGACCGATTGCTGCGGCTGGTAAATGGATCGCCTCCAGTCGCATCTCGATACCAGTTCGGAGAGTTTCCGCTCCAACCGCCAGCGCATGCAGCAGCTGGTGGACGAACACCGCGCGCGCATCGCGCAGGTGCGCCTCGGCGGCGGCGCGAAATACCTCGCCCGTCATCGCGAGCAAGGCAAGATGCCGGTGCGCGAACGCATCGATGGGCTCATCGATCCAGGATCCGCGTTCCTCGAGCTCTCACCGCTCGCGGCGTGGGGCCTGTACGACGATGAGGCGCCGGCGGCGGGCATGGTCACCGGCATCGGCCGCGTCTCCGGACGCGATGTCCTGATCGTCGCGAACGATGCCACTGTGAAGGGCGGCACCTACTATCCGCTGACGGTGAAGAAACACCTCCGGGCGCAGGAAGTGGCGCTGCAGAATCACCTGCCCTGCGTTTACCTCGTGGATTCGGGAGGCGCGTTCCTGCCATTGCAGGCGGAGGTGTTTCCGGACCGCGAACATTTCGGCCGCATCTTCTTTAACCAGGCGCGCATGTCCGCTGAAGGCATTCCGCAAATCGCGGTGGTGATGGGCTCGTGCACCGCCGGCGGCGCCTACGTCCCCGCCATGTCGGACGAAACCATCATCGTCAAAGGCACCGGCACGATTTTCCTTGGCGGGCCGCCACTGGTGAAGGCGGCCACCGGCGAAGAAGTGAGCGCGGAAGATCTTGGCGGCGCCGACGTGCATACCCGGTTGTCGGGCGTGGCGGATTACCTGGCAGACGATGACGAGCACGCGCTGCACCAGGCGCGCGTGATCGTGTCGACGCTGAACCGCGTCAAGCGATTACCAGCGGACATGACTGCGCCGGAAGATCCCGCCTACGACCCGGCCGAGATTTACGGCATCGTCAACCTGGATTTACGCAAGACGTATGACGTGCGCGAAGTGATCGCGCGCATCGTCGATGGCTCACGCTTCGACGAGTTCAAGGAGCGTTACGCCACGACCATCATCTGCGGCTTCGCACGCGTACACGGATTCCTCATCGGGATCATCGCCAACAACGGCGTGCTGTTTTCGGAGTCGGCGTTGAAGGCGACGCATTTCATCGAGTTGTGCAACCTGCGCGGCATCCCGCTGGTGTTCCTGCAGAACATCACCGGCTTCATGGTCGGCAAGCAGTACGAGCGCGGCGGCATCGCGAAAGATGGCGCCAAGATGGTGCATGCCGTGGCGAATTCCGTAGTGCCGAAGTTCACGGTGATCATCGGCGGCTCGTTCGGTGCGGGGAACTACGGCATGTGCGGCCGCGCCTACGAGCCGCGGTTGTTGTGGATGTGGCCTAACGCACGCATCTCGGTGATGGGCGGCGAACAGGCGGCCGGTGTGCTGACCACGGTAAAGCGCGATCAGCTTACGCGTGAAGGCAAGACGTTCGACGCCGCGGCGGAAGCCGAGATTCGGAACCCCATTCTCGAAAAGTACGACACTGAAGGTTCACCGTACTATTCGACGGCGAGGCTGTGGGACGACGGCATCCTCGATCCGGCGCAAACGCGCTCGGCGCTGGCGCTTGGGTTATCGGCGGCCTACAACGCCCCGATCCCACCCGCGAAATTCGGCATCTTCCGAATGTAGGACAGGAGATAAGGAGATCAGGAGCAGAGAAGACAGGAGATAAGGAGATCAGGAGATAAATAATTTCTCCTGAACTCATGATCTCCTGTTCTGAATCTCCTTATCTCTTGATCTCCTGTCCCCCTACGAGGGGCAGGTATCTCCAACGCGCGTGATCGACTTCACCGTCAGCCGGGGAAAGGATTGCGCGTTGGGGCGGTTCTCGGGTCGCTGCGTTGGCGCGGTGGCGATCTCCTGCACGGTTGGCGGCAGCGGCGCGGTTTGGGCGACGCCGACGGTCTCCACTTTCCGATCCAGATGCTGCTGGAAGTTCGCCGACGCGGTGGGCGTCAGCAAATAGGTCGGCAGATCGATCGCCGCCGTTGGGCTGGTGCTGAGCGGCGTCAGCAGGAACATCCCCGCCATGCCCGGCTCGCGGTTCTCGGGCAGCTTGGTCACATCCTCCGGCGCCGGCTTCCACGCCCGGATGCAGCCAACGGTCGTGATCTCCTCCGTCAGGTTCCTGGCCTGCTGCTGAATCTGCGGCGTCACCTTTTCGGTGCCCGGCTTCGTCTGGACCGGGGCTTGCGCCTGCCCAAGCACGCCCACGGTCGAGATCGCCATCGCGGCGCACACGCCGGCTAAAAATTTCATGTCACTCCTCCACGCTCAAGGTTTGCAGGATCCGATCCAGTGAAATAATCAAACGCAGATGAGTTATCAGTTCCTTACCATCGAACGCCGCGGTCCCGTCGAGTACGTCACGCTCAACCGTCCGGACGTGCGCAATGCGTTCAATGAACACGTCATCGCTGACCTTACGAATTGGGCCCACGCGGCGCACAAGGATGCGAGCCTGCGTGTGGTGGTGCTGGCCGGCGCAGGCAAGGTGTTCAGCGCCGGCGCTGACGCGGCGTGGATGGCAAAGATGGCGGGCTATACGCAGGACGAGAATGTGCGCGATGCCCGCGCAGGCGCGGAAATGTTCCTCGCCATCAACACCGTTCCGGCAATTGTGATCGGCCGCATCCACGGCGCCGCGCTCGGTGGCGGCTCCGGCCTTGCCGCCGTATGCGACATCGTGGTCGCTGACGACGCGGCCGTCTTCGGGTTCACCGAGACGAAGCTCGGCATCCTGCCGGCGATGATTTCGCCCTACGTGCTGCAGAAAATCAGCGCGTCGGCGGCGCGCGAGCTCTTCCTCACCGGCATGCGTTTCGACGCCGCGAAGGCGAAGGCCATCGGACTGGTTCACCAGGTGGTCCCGCTTGCGCAGCTCGACGAGGCCGTTGCGGGTGTCGTGGCCGAAGCGTTGAGCGCTTCGCCCACCGCGGTGGCGCGTTCGAAGGCGCTGATACCACGCGTGCTTGGCCGCGCGCCCGCGGATGTGATCGACATCACGGCGGAGGCGATCGCCGCGCAGCGAGTGTCGCCAGAAGGCCAGGAAGGTTTGCAGGCGTTCCTCGACAAGCGCACGCCGTCCTGGTCCCCGTCAGCGGCGGCGACCGGGGGCAAGACACCG
>DASVFC010000771.1:0-5094 GCA_036380235.1 Vicinamibacterales bacterium | reverse complement strand
GCTGCTGCCGTTGAAATACACCGCGTATACGCCCTGCTTCCGCAGTGAGGCCGGTTCGTATGGCGCCGATGTGCGCGGGTTGATCCGCCAGCATCAGTTCGACAAGGTCGAGCTCGTCAAGTTCACGGCCCCGGAGACGTCATACGACGAGCTCGAGTTGTTAACCGCCAATGCGGAGCGCGTGCTTCAGCTGCTTAGCCTCCCGTATCGCACGGTGGTGCTGTGCACGGGCGACATGGGCTTTTCAGCGGCGAAGACGTACGACATCGAAGTGTGGCTGCCGAGCCAGAAGACGTATCGCGAGATTTCTTCGTGCTCGAACTGCGAAGCGTTCCAGGCGCGGCGCGCGAACATCAAGTTCCGTCCCGACGGCACCGGCAAGGCCGAGTACGTGCACACGCTGAACGGATCGGGCCTGGCGGTGGGCCGCACGTTGATCGCGATTCTGGAGAATTACCAGCAGAAGGACGGCGGCATCGAGATTCCCGAGGCGCTGCGGCCGTTCATGGGTGGGAAGTCGGCGATTGAACCGCTAAAATAGAAAGACCGGAGAGGTGGCTGAGCGGTCGATAGCGGCGGTCTTGAAAACCGTTGAACCTTCACGGGTTCCAGGGGTTCGAATCCCTTCCTCTCCGCCAATTTCTTCGGTCTTTGGTACCCTTCACTCTCGACGCGAAGGCCGGTCATGACACAAGCCGGAGTGTGGTACGCGCGGCCCGTATTCTTCGTCAGCGATCTGCAGCGATCGCTGCGCTTCTATCTCGATGTGCTCGGGTTCACGAAGAAGTGGCACGAGGCTGACGGCAAAGGCACTGTCTGCCAGGTCAACCGCTCCGACTGCGAAATCATCCTCACCCAGGAACAGCGCGCGGACAAATCTCGCATCTTCCTCGAGCTCGATGCCGGCGGTCTCGCCGAATTCCGGCGGGAGATCGAGGAGAGAAGCATCCCGCACACCATGACGTGGTGGGGCTACGACGTGATCCGCATCGTTGATCCGGACGGCAACGAGCTGTTCGTGTGCGCCGTGGTGTAGGCCGGCTTCTGGAATAAATCCGGTTCGCGCGTTCCATGGTCGGCTACAACAGAGCGCTGATCGGTGGGATTCTGGTGGCGGAACGCGCTGGTACCCAGATCGCCAGACCCGCGATGGCGCCGACGATGGCTATCGCGGTGAGATAGGTGACCGGGTCGATCGCGGCGACGCCGAACAGCATGCCGGCGATGGCCCGCGAAGCCGCGGTGGCCGCGATTACGCCGGCAACCAACCCGGCAACAACGGTTGACGAGCCCCAAACGAGGAACATGCGCATCACTTCGGGAGTACCAGCGCCCAGCGCCATGCGGATCCCGACCTCACGCCGGCGCTGCACCACAACGTAGCCAATCACACCGTAGATACCGACCACCCCGAGCAGCAGCGTGACGCCCGAGGACACCAGCAGCGCGAGCATGGTGAACGAGGTTTGCGCCGTGACGCGGTCGTAGACGTCCTGCACCGTCTCGACGCGCGAGATTGGCAGCGACGGATTTACGGACCACACTGCCTGCTGCAGCTCATTGAGCAGTGTCGGATCCCCAAGCCGGGACGTTCGCATCACATACACGAGCGTCCACTCTACGGTGACGCGGTTGGGAGCGTGATTTTCCTGGAGGAACGGCCAATACACGATGGGCGTGGTGCCGGCAGCCGGCCCGTCGTCGTGCTCGTTGCCGGTGACGCCGATGATCTCGCGCCACGGTGAAGTCGGCGATGCGCGTATGCGCCGCCCGACCGCGTTCAAGGCACTGCCATAAACCTCACGTGCCAGTGTTTCGGAGATGATGGCGTAGGGACGTCGGTTGTGCACATCGTCCCACGCATAGTCGCGCCCGGCCACCACCGGTATTCCCATCGTCGTGAAGTACGACGGCGAGATCCATTTCATGCGACGCACGGGAGGCATGTTCCCGTCCTCGCCGATTAGTCCCTCCGCGAACACCGGATCTCTCCGATTGGCGCCGTCCATGGTGACCGATGAGGACAGGCCCACACTGCGAACGCCCCCGATGCCGGCAACGCGGCCGGCGATCTGCTCGTGCAGCAGCGCCGCGGCTGCAGGATCGGACACTGTGGATTCAGCAATCGTCAGGCGCATGGTCAGGAGGCTGCCGCCGTCGACGTAACCCGGTTCGACGCCGCGGATTGCCGCGAACGTGCGGAGCATCAGGGCCGAGCCGATCAGCAGCACCAGCGCGATGGCCACCTGCGACGCAACCAGGATCGTGCGAACGCGATGCCGCTCGCGTCCATCGCTGGTGCCGCGGCCGTTCTCCTTCAACGATTGGGCCAGCACTGGACGAGTGAAGCGGCGGATCGGCAGCACGCTGAAAATGGCGCCGGCGCATACCGACAGCACCAGCGCAAATCCCATGGCGTAAGGATCGATGGTGGCATCGTCGAGCAACGGCAAGCGCCCTGGTTCAACCGCGCGCAGCACGTCGAGCGCGGCCGAAGCGAACATCAGGCCAACCGCGCCGCCTGCCACCGCCAGGATGATCGATTCGCACAGCAGCTGGCCTGCCACGCGTTGACGGGATGCGCCGAGCGCGATGCGGATCGCCAGTTCCTGCCGGCGCGACTCGCCTCGAATCAGGTACAAATTCGCGACGTTGGCGCATGCCACCAGGAGGAGCAGTCCCACGGCGCCAAACACGATCCACAACATGCGCGATACATCGCCAGCGAGATCCTCCCTCCACGGATGGATCTCCGGCGCCATCCTGAAGGCGTCGTACATTTCGCGCGAGAAGCCGGATGGAATGGGAAATCGATCGGGCATGCCAGGGATGAGGCGAGCCAGATCGGCGTGGGCCTGCTCGATCGACACTCCGGGCTTCAATCGTGCGACGCCCTGGTAACGGAACAGGCCGATCTGCGTCTGCTCGCGGTTCAGCCGCAGCGGGAGTACCAGCGCGGGCGTGTGCTGCAGGAACCGAAACCGTGGCGGCAGCACACCGATTACCTCGCGCGCGCGACCGTCGACCGTGAGCGACTGCCCGACAGCGTTGGGGCTGCCCTGGAACGCGCGCAGCCAGTAGTCGTGACTGATCATCACGGTGTCGCGCGAGCCGGGAACGTCATCCGCAGCGGTGAAGGCACGGCCGGCCACCGGGCGTACCCGCAGCAGCGACAACGTGCCGTCGGTCACGTTCAGCGCCGGCAGCTCCTCGGGATTGCCGCGGCCGATCACCACAGCCGAAGCACGCGACCAGAGCCCGATGTCTTCAAACGAGGTGGCCTCGTCTCGATAAGTGAAGTAGGTAAACGCCGCCTGGTTCAGCGGACCGCGCACGAACCCGGGAGCGACGTGCCACACGCCCACGAGCTCATGCGGCGCCGGGAAGGGAAGCGGCTTCAGCAGCACCGCATTGACCACAGTGAAGATCATGACGTTGGCGCCGATGGCGATCGCGAGCGTGGCGACGGCGGTCAAGGTGAAGGCCGGCACCGATCGGGCTTCGCGAAACCGCATCACAACGGCACTGCGCAGCACATCGGCGAGCACGCGCCAGTTAGGACCGGATTGGGCGATCACGTCCTCGATCTCCGTTTCATAACGCTGCCGCCACCGTCTGGGATACAGCCGCAAAATGACGCGCGTGATGATGTTCATGAATGCCTCAGCCTGCGCGAACCCGCCTGCAGCACGGGTTCGAGGGCGCTCAACTGATCCTTGAGGTGTTGCCGCCCGAGCGGCGTCAGCCGGTACGGCCGGCGACGGTCTTGTGCCGAGAGCGCCTTGATGAAGCCTTTGTTCTCGAGCCGTGTGATGGCGCCGTAGAGCGTCCCCGGTCCCATGTCGACGCCGGCAAACTCGCGGACGTCAGTCATGATGGCGTAGCCGTGCTTATCGCCATCGGCGAGGCTGGCCAGCACCAGCAAGGTGGGATCGGTCATCTGCGCGCCTCCATTTGCTACGTGGCGCGTAGTATCGCCTGACGTAGCAAAGTTCGTCAAGCCCGCCCACGAGCGCGGTCGCGCGTGCTGTTATCATGACGGTGTGAAGCATCTGCTTATCGCTGCTGCTCTCGTCGCCGCTGTCGGCTGCGGCGGCTCATCAGACACCTCCGAACCTACCGAAGGCACGCCCATGGCGGAAAGCGGCATCAGGCAACTCCAGAAAGAAGACGTCAAAGTCGGCGAGGGCAACGAGGCCCGCTCCGGCCGCGTGGTGCGCGTGCACTACACCGGCTGGCTGTTCGACCCGGCCGCGGCCAACAAGCGCGGGCAGAAGTTCGACAGCTCGAAGGACTCGAACCAGCCGTTCGAGTTCACGCTCGGCGCGCGCGAGGTGATCCCGGGATGGGATGAAGGCGTGGCCGGCATGAAGGTCGGCGGCACGCGCATCCTCACCATTCCCCCCGACATGGGATACGGCGCCCGCGGCGCCGGCGGCGTGATTCCGCCGAATGCGACGCTGGTGTTCGAAGTCGAGCTGCTCGAGGTGAAGTAGTAATTAGGCATCAGGATCAGGTCGATTGCTGATTTCAGATTGCCGATTGCCGATCGCTGATGCACTGCAAGCACTTCGGCGTCTGCGGCGGTTGCACGCTGCCCGGCGTCCCTTATGCTGAGCAGCTGGCGAAGAAGCGCAGCGATCTTTCGCGGCTGCTTGGCATCGGCGTCCCGCCGCTGATTCCGTCCCCTAAAGACGCCGGCTTTCGCAGCAAGGTGGCCTTCGTGTTTGCTGCGGAACCGAGGGGCCGCGGGCTGATCATGGGGCACTACGCGCTTGGGTCCCAGCGGGTCATTCCCGTCGACGAGTGCCCGGTCCATCACGAGCGCGGCAATCGGATCGCATTTGCGCTGCGCGATCATCTCGCGCGCGTGTCGGCGATCGCGCCGCTGCTGCGCCACGTCATCGTCCGCGTCACCGAAGACGGCCGCGAAGCGTCGGCAATGCTCGTCGTGTATCGCAACGACAAGTCGCTGCGCACGCCGGTGAAAAAGTTTCTGCAATCAGCCGACAAACCGGACGGCTTCTTCGTCAACATCCACGATAAGCCGGGGCCCTTCATGATCGGAGACGAGACGATCAAGATCGAGGGACG
>DASVFC010000770.1:0-4739 GCA_036380235.1 Vicinamibacterales bacterium | reverse complement strand
CAGGACCCGGCGAACTTTTTCGCGCAGATGGTGGTCGAGCCCGAGCCTTTCATGAAGATCTATCCGGAATTCACCATCTCTCCGGAGCACGTCAAGGCATGGATGGCTGATCGCCAGGGCGCGATCGTCGGCGTTGAGCTGATGCGCCGCTTCAATTGGAAGGTGGGCGATCGGATTCCCATCGTCGGCACGATCTGGCAGCCGAAGGAGGGCCAGGTCTGGGAGTTCAACATCGTCGGCACCTACGACGGCGAACAAGGCGTCGACAAGACGCAGTTCTTTTTCCGCTACGACTATCTCAACGAAAACCGCCGCCAGGGCGACGGCCTCGTCGGCTGGTACGTGGTGAAGATTGCCGATCCATCGCAGGCGCAGCAGATGGCGGCGAAGTTCGACAGCATGTTCGCCAACTCGTCGGCCGAGACGAAGACGACCACCGAAAAAGGGTTCGTCGAGGGCTTCGCCAAGCAGATGGGCGACATCGGCGCGATCATGATTGCGATCCTGGTCGCCGTGCTGTTCACGATGTTATTGGTGGCGGCGAATACGATGGCGCAATCGGTGCGCGAGCGCACGAGCGAAGTCGGCGTGCTGAAGACGCTCGGCTTCTCGAACGCCTCGATCCTGGCGATGGTGCTCGGCGAGTCGTTGCTGATTGCCGTGCTCGGCGGGTCGCTCGGGCTGTTCGTGGCGTGGGCGATCGTGCAAAACGGCGATCCCACCAACGGCATGCTGCCGATCTTCATGCTGCCGACGCGCGACGTGTGGGCCGGCGCCGGCCTGATCGTGCTGCTCGGCCTCATTGCCGGGTTCTGGCCGGCGATTAACGCGATGAACCTGAAGATCACTGACGCGCTGCGCCGGGCGTAAGGAGAAGCCGACCGTGAACTTTCTCAAACAGACGCTGGCCGTCACGCTCGTCAACCTGCGCACCATCCCGCAGCGGCTCGGCTCCTCCGGCGTCGCCATCATCGGCATTGCCGGCGTCGTGATCGTGCTGGTGTCGGTGCTGTCGATCGCGCAGGGCTTCGCTGCGGCAATGGCGGCCTCGGGCTCGCCGGTCCGCGCCCTGGTAATGCGCAGCGGCGCCGATAGCGAAATGACGAGCGGACTCAGCGGACCCGAAGTGGACATCATCAAGCAGGCCCCCGGGCTGCGCCGCGATGGTCAAACGTCACTGGCGTCGGCCGAGCTCTACGTGATCATCGACATCCCGAAGATTTCGACCGGCACCTCTGCCAACGTGCCGATGCGCGGCATCGAGCCGCCGGGGACGACGCTGCGCGAGGAGTTCTCGATCGCCGAAGGGCGCATGTTCAACTTCGGCACCAACGAAGTGATCGTCGGCCGCGGCGCCACCGTGAACTTCAAGGGACTGACGGTCGGCAGCACCATCGTGTCGGGCCAGAGCAGATGGGAGGTCGTCGGCATGTTTGAAACCGACGGCTCCGTCGCGGAGACGGAGATCTGGTGCGACGCGCGGACGCTGCAGGGCGTCTATCGCCGCGGCAACACGTATCAGTCACTGCTGGCGCGGCTCGATTCAAGCGACAGCTTCAACACGTTCCGCGACTGGCTGACCTCGAACCCGCAGGTCAACGTCCAGGTACGGCGTGAAGAGGACTACTACGCTCAGCAATCCCGCGCGCTCACGTCGTTGATTCGCACCGTCGGCTTCGGCATCGCGGCCCTGATGGGGATTGGCGCCGTGTTCGGCGCCATCCTGACGATGTATACGGCGGTGTCGACCAGGTCTCGCGAAATTGCAACGCTGCGGGCGCTGGGCTTCAACACCACGTCCGTGGTGGTCTCGGTGCTGGCGGAGTCCCTCGCGCTGGCAGCGATTGGCGGGGTAATCGGCGGGATGCTCGCCTACCTCGCCTTCAACGGCTACCAGACGTCGACGATGAACTTCTCGACGTTCAGCCAGGTGGCGTTTGCGTTCCAGGTCACGCCGCAGTTGCTCGGAATGGGGCTGTTTTATGCTCTGGCGATGGGCCTGGTCGGCGGGCTGTTTCCCGCGTTGCGGGCGGCGCGCCTGCCGATTCCGTCAGCGCTGAGAGAGCTGTAGTCCCTTGGTTGGACTAGATCGGGCATTCCATCTCCGCCTTTAGGCGGGGGAACGCCCACCCGCGAAGGCACGTATTTTGAAGTCTCATCCTGCGTGATGAGACTTAACTACCTCGGCATCGTCGGCGCGGTCCTCTTGGCGATGATTCCCGTGCCTGCCCAGGCGCAGGGCGATTTCATCAAGGACAAGGTCAAGGAACTGATCCAGAAGTCAGGTATCTACGTGTCGGCGGGCACGCGCCAGTCGATTGATAACGACGTGCAGATGGGCCCGTCCATCGGTATCGGCTATGGCACCGCCAGCTTGAATCCGCGCACGGGCAGGAAGTTCCCCTTCAGCTTTTCGACGTTTGGCGCCGACCTCCAGACCGCAGATAGCGAAATCGCGTTCGGCCGCTTCAAGTCGCGGCAGATCATGAGCGGCATTGGCTATCAGTGGGTCCGCGGCAAGATGATCTACAGCACGCAGCTTGGCATCGGCTACGCGTTCAACAATGTGACGCTCGAGCCCGGCGCGGCGCTCGCGTTCGGCGTGACGCAGCCGGTCAGCGTCGACGTCAGCAATTCCTGGGTGCTGCGTCCGCAGGCGAGGGCCGAATACTTCCTGCACCGCAAGGTCAGCTTGCGCGGCACGCTCAGCTACACGTATACAGATCCGGAAGTCGTGATCACGACCCCAACGCAGCAGATGACGCGCGAGTGGCGACCGCATCACGTGAAGTTCGACGTCGCGGTCGGGTTCTTCCCCTTCCGCAAATAGAAATACAAAGGGCGGCACTGTGGCCGCCCTTTTCACGTCTACGATCGCGCGCCGCGATCAATTCTCTTCTTCGAACTCTTCCTCTTCGAGGAACACGCGCGTCGACGGCCGCAGGGCTTCGCGATAGTCATACAGCGGCAGGCCCGACACGTGGCGAGGGTTCACGCAGCCGGTGGACTTCGTTTCGAGCATCACCAACACCGGGCTCCCCGTCGAACCGTCACGGAATCCGAGACGGCAGCCGCATGCGAGGCGAGCGTGCGTGAATCCCTTCAACATGATGGCGCGATCATATCTCAGTTCAACAGCGCGGCGACTTCCTTTTCGAACACCGCTTCAGGTGCGATGCCCATGTGTTTACGGCACACCTTGCCGTCCTTGCTGATGATGAACGACGCCGGAATACCCCAGATCGGACCGTACGCGTCCTGCACGTCCTCGCGTCCTTCACCGAGAAGAATCGGATAGTTCATCTTGTATTCAGCGGCGTAGGCTTTCGCTTTGTCGGCCGTGTCGTCCACCGAGTAGCCGACGATGACGAGACCCTTGTCGCGATACTTTTCCTGCAGGCGCACGAACCCGGGGATCTCGGCCTTGCAGGGACCGCACCACGTCGCCCAGAAATTCAGCAGGACGACCTTGCCCTTGTACGATGACAGCGACACTTGATTGCCATCAACGTCCTTCATCGTGAAGTCGAAGTTGGCGGGCTTCGCGTTGGCCATGCACGCCGCGGTGTCCTCCCCGCCGCTTGCGGCTGCCGGAGCCGGGTCGGTGGCCGCCACCGTTGCGGCGGGCTCGGCATCGACGTGCGGCTCCCAGACGAACGGAATCGCAATCGCCAGCAGCGCGACCGCCGTCACGGCAACGGCAATCCTGCGCGCCTTGGAAGAGCGCGAACCGTCGTTCGGACCATCGCCCGAACCTTCGTTCGAACCCTCGTGAGAACCTTTGTAGGAACCGACGTTTGAACCTTCGTCCATAGTTGTATTGTGCCCCATGTCCGCGAATGACGTCACCCGGTGTAACCGGCGAAATCGGCTGATTTGCGCCAGAATCAAGGCCAGCCGCTCCGGCGCGCGTCCCACGCAGTGGACGAACAACCGCGGATCGGATCTTGCTCTGCGGGGGTTGGTCGATTGCGGCCTCCTTCCGAGGATCAGTAAGATGCAACAAGGAGAATCTATGCGTACCCCGCACCGGAACTTGTTGGCGCGCCTGGTCGTGGCTCTGTGCTTCATGGTGTCGATGGCAACCATCGCCACCGCGCAGACGGGCTACATCCCGTATTACGGGAAGAACCAGATCCGCTACGACAACTTCGAGTGGCACACCTACACCACCGAGCATTTCGAGATCTATTACTACCCGGAAATCGAGCCGCATCTCGAACGCATCGCCGGTTACGCGGAAAGCGCTTATCAACACGTCAGCTCCGAGCTCAAACACGATCTGTCCATGAAATTGCCGTTGATTCTGTTCTCAACGGCCAGTGAGTTCTGGCAGCAGAACGTGATCCCGGGCGCGGCGCAGGAAGGCGTCGGCGCGTTCGCCGAGCCAGGACGCTATCGCATTCTGATGCCGATCGACGAACCGCCCGACCTGCTCTATCGCCTGATCGTCCACGAGCTCACGCACCAGTTCCAGTTCGACATCATCCCGACCGGCCTGATCCGCCGCAACATGCCGCTGTGGGTGTTCGAAGGCATGTCGGACTACATGACCGGCTACTGGCGGCCGCTCGACATCATGACCGTGCGCGACGCGGCGGTCTCCGACATCGTGCCGAAGATGAGCGAGATGGAGGAATACGGCGGCTTCAGCAACCCGCGTCTCATCTACAACCTCGGACACGCCGCGTTCGAATTCATCGAATCGAAGTGGGGCAAGGAAGGCGTGCGCGCCTACG
>DASVFC010000769.1:0-2803 GCA_036380235.1 Vicinamibacterales bacterium | reverse complement strand
GTACGATCATCCGCAGATCGCACCGGAGTCAGGCACGATCTTCGAGCACTGCCGCCGTGCCATCGAGCGCGGGCTCACGAGCGGTCCGCACGGGCTGCCGCTGATTGGCGCGGGTGACTGGAACGACGGCATGAACCGGGTCGGACCAGAGGGCCGCGGTGAAAGCACCTGGCTCGGGTTCTTCATCTACAACGTGCTTTCGGACTTCATCCCGATCTGCGAAGGCCGCGGCGAACACGAAATCGCGTCGCGTTACCGCGAAGTGATGCGGCACCTGGCGTCGCGGCTCGAAGCGGCGTGGGATGGCGACTGGTATCGCCGCGGCTATTACGATGACGGCCGCCCGCTGGGATCCGCCCAGAACGATGAATGCGCGATCGACTCGATCTCGCAGTCATGGGCGATGTTGTCCGGCGCGGTGCCGCGCCGCTTTGCCGAACGGGCGCTCGACGCGGTGCGGGCGCGGCTGGTGGTGCGACCGTCGCGCATCCTGCTGCTCCTGGCGCCGGCATTCGACAAGTCCGATCAGGATCCGGGCTACATCAAGGGCTATCCACCGGGCATTCGCGAAAACGGTGGTCAATACACCCACGCCGCGGTGTGGGCGCTGATGGCCATCGCCCGCCAGGGCAACGGCGACGAAGCCGCCGAGTTGTTCCACATGCTCAACCCGATCAATCACACGCGCACTCCCGCGGACGTGCAGCGCTATCGCACGGAACCGTACGTGCTCGATGGCGACGTGTATGCACGTCCGCCGCACGCGGGACGCGGCGGCTGGAGCTGGTATACCGGGTCCGCCGGCTGGCTCTATCGCGCCGGTCTCGAAAGCATCCTCGGCCTGCGGCGCCGCGGCACCACGTTCATGGTCGACCCGTGCATCCCGTCATCCTGGGATTGCTATTCGATCGAATGGAACATCGACGGCACGACGTATCAGATCGAAGTGCGCAACCCCGATCGCGTGTGGCAGGGCGTGCTGAAAGCGGAGCTCGACGGCGCCACGGTCGACGCAGATGCCATCCCCATCAAGCTCGACGGCAAGGTCCATAGAGTGATGGTGACCATGGGACGCTCGTGGTAACACGGTGCCGCTTCAACGGTAAACCGTCGCTACTCGGTAGCCTGTCCCGTCAGCGGTAATCGTCGCGTGTGGGCGCGAACGTGTCGAGGACACGGCAGGCCGTGATGCCGCGGCCCGAATGTGTCACGTTCGGTGGAATCACGAACACCATGCCCGGCTGCAAACGATGCGGCACGCCATCGACCACGAGCTCGAGCTCGCCGGCAAGGACGTTGACGATCTGCTCGTGCGGATGTTGATGTTCCGGGAAGGTCGCGCCTTCATCGACTTCGACCCAGGAATGCGAGACCCGATCGGAGTGGACGAGGCGCGCGCGCAGGCCCGGAAAGATCTCGCGGACCGGAAGACGATCAAGCTGAATGAGCGGCATGGGCTACATTTTCTTCGATCGCGGCCGGGACCCGCACGCCGTCGCGGAACGTGATCAGCGTCGAGGCGACCGCCGCCACCCGTTCGCCGCCATCGAGAATGCCGCATAAGTTCAGCGGATCAACGGCGCTGATGGCGATGGTCCGGCCGTCAGGTTTCCGGCGCCGCACCTCGCGCGCCATCGCCACCGCCTCGGGCAACGCGAACTGTTCACCGGGCACGCCGGAGATGAAGCGGCCGCCGCGGATGTCGCCGCGGGCTTCAAGACGCCGCAACACGCGCAACAGCTCGCGCCACGGCACGGGATAGGGTTCGCGCGCCAGCAGCCGCCGGCAGACAATGCCGTAGCGCTGCAACAACACGCGCGCGTATTGCTCGATCAGCGACTCGCGCTCACCGTCACCTTCGCCATCAGCAAGGCGCGACCAGCGGCCGCCACCCGATGGCCGCGGTGTTGACTCCCAGGTCGATCGCAAACCGGCAAAACCGTCCGACGCCACGAGGCCTGCCCATACCAGTTCCGCCAGCGCCTCGCGCGCGTCGTTGACCGGCGCGTTCATCGCCGCGGCGATCTCGTGTGCGAACTGCGCTCCCCTTTCGAGCACGGCGAGCACCTGCGTGCCGAGATCGCTGACCAGCGGCTGGCACGGCGCGGTGGCGCGAGCCAGCCGCCGCCACGCGGGTCCGCGATCGCGCTGGAACACCGCGATCGGCGTTGCGCGCACCGGCCGCGACGGCAATATCGCCGACGGCGCCGGCGCGGGAGGCGGCGTCAGCCGGGCCCATGCGACTTCACCGCCGTAACACAGCAAGTCGAGCATCGCGGGGTCGTAACCATGCACGCGCGCCGGCAGCACATGCGCATCCCACGCATCAGCCGCAAGTTCGAAACCATCGAGCTGGCCGATCACCTTCCGCAGCCCTTCTATTCCCGTCACGCGGCTCGATTCGCCGAGGTGCTGCCACTCGAACAGGAACCGCATGAAGTCAGCGACCGACACCGGCTGGATTTCGGCACGCAGGCGCTGCAAGGTGGCGCGATGGATACGCGCGAGCAAACGCCGATCGCACCACTCCTGCTCCACGCCGCCGGGCGAGAACCATCCACGCAACACCACGCCTTCACTTTCGAGCGCGAGCAACGCGGTGGATGACTCCTCGGCGGTGAGACCAATCGGCTCGCCGAGACCTCGCGGTGTGACCGGACCGAGCACGCCAAGCCGTCCGCGCAGCAGTCCCACGGCGGCGGCATCGCGCGTCCATGCGACGGCCGCGCGAAGCGGCGGCGCATCGATCGCGGGATCAAGAACGACTGCACCATCGGTGGCGCGCAGTTCCGGAAGCCGCTCC
>DASVFC010000768.1:0-8346 GCA_036380235.1 Vicinamibacterales bacterium | reverse complement strand
GCCCCGACGCGGCCGCGTGGATCGACGCCGTGCGCGGTCGCCCCATTCTGACCGTTGGCGATGGCGGCCTCGTTGACGGCCTGGTGATCGCGTTCGTGCGCGACAAGGATCGGTTGCGGTTCGATATCAACCGTCCGGCGGCGTCACGGCAAAAGCTCACGATCAGCAGCCGGCTGCTCGGCCTGGCGCGACGGGTCGATCCGTGAGGCTTCTCCCCGGCGGCTCGATTCGCGGCAAGCTGGCGGCGCTGCTGATGATCGCCAGCAGCGTGGTGCTGATCGCCGCGTCGGTCGCCTATGTCGCGTGGGATTACTTCCGGTTCCGCGCCGACATGCAGACATCGCTCGAGGCGCAGGCGGAACTGGTGCTCGACAACACCGCGGCGGCGTTGACCTTCCAGGACGTCGACACCGCTCGCGAAGGCCTGGAGATGCTGTCGATCAATCCGCATGTGCTCCGCGCCTGCCTCTATAAACCGGATCGCACGCTCTTCACCGCAGTAGGTTTCGATCACGGCAACCTGCCGGAGGCAGACTGCCCTACCGACCTGGCGGTTGGCGCACGCTTCACCACCGATCGGCTCGAGGTCACCGAGCAACTGACCCGTGGCCGTAATACCGGCGGCATGCTCTTCCTCGTCAGCGATCTCGATCTGCTCACCGAAAGGCTGCAAACACAATCGGCGGCGATGCTCGCCATCGTGTTCCTGGGATTGCTGCTGTCGTTCCTGCTGTCGTTCCTGTTGCAGCGCGTCGTGGCGCGGCCAATTTCCTCGCTGGCCGCAACGGCGCGCGAAATTGCCGACCGCGGCGACTACTCGATCCGCGCCACTCGCACCTCCGACGACGAGATCGGGGTGCTGGTCGGCGCGTTCAACCGCATGCTTGACGAGATCGAAGCCTCACAGCGCGAGCGCGCCGATCTTCTCGAGCGGGAACAAGAGGCCAATCGCCTCAAGGACGAATTCCTGGCGACGCTCTCGCACGAGCTCCGCACGCCGCTCAATGCCATCGTTGGCTGGGTGCACCTGCTCAGGAGCACGAGCATGCCGGATGAAGAGCGTCAGCACGCGCTCGAGCGCATCGATCGGAACGCCCATGCGCAAGCGCGGCTGGTGCAGGATCTGCTCGATGTGTCCCGCATCACCACCGGCAAGCTCCTCCTCGACATTCACGAGATGGATCTCGCCACGGTCACGAACAACGCCATCGATGCGTGCCGTCCGGCTGCCGACGCGCGCAAGGTGGCAATCGTGACGCAGTTCTCCGGCCCGTTCGCCACCGCCGGCGATCCGGATCGCTTACAGCAGGTGGTGTGGAACCTGATCAGCAACGCGGTGCGGTTCACGCCTGCCGGCGGCAAAGTCATGGTGAGCCTGGCGCGCAACGACGGCTTCGATACCCTGCGCGTCCGCGACACCGGCGCCGGCATCGATCCGCAGTTCGTGCCGTTCGTCTTCGAGCCCTTCCGGCAGGCGGATGGCGCCAGCACGAGAACGCATGGCGGTCTCGGCATCGGCTTGACGATTGTGCGGCGGCTGACGGAAATGCATGGCGGCACCGTCGGCGTCGCGAGCGACGGCCCCGGCCTCGGCGCGACCTTCACCGTCACCCTGCCGGTGCGGTCGACCGTCGTCGCGAACAGCGGGGACGCGTCACCGCCGCGCGTCGCGTCGTTATCGGGCGCCACCGTGCTGGTGGTGGACGACGATCCGGATACGCTGGAACTGCTCCAGTCGACGTTGAAGGCCGCCGGCGCGCATCCACTGCCAGCGGCGTCGGTCGCAGAGGCGATGCATGTGATGGCCGACGGCCGGGTGGTGGACGCGATCGTGAGCGACATCGCGATGCCGGGACAGGACGGCTACACGCTCATCACGTTGTTGCAGGATCGGCTGGGCGCATCGATGCCACCCGCAACGATTGCCTTGACCGCGTATGCCGCCGCTGCCGATCGCAAGAAGGCCCTCGACGCCGGATTCCGCGAGCACCTCGCCAAGCCGCTCAATCCAAACGTATTGGTGCAGACACTCGAAGATCTGCTCGCCGCACATCACACCTCACGCGAGCTGCACTGAACCGTCACGCCGTGACGCACATAGCTACGGCCGCGGTTGCATTAAAGCTGCCGCCGCACGGATAATTGCGGACATCAGTCAGATGACCACGACAGGATTTGCCGAGGCGATCGCCGATCGGATCGCCGCGGAGCATGCGACGCTGGCGGCACGGTGGTTTTCGCGACTGCGCGATTTGTTGCCGGTTGACGCCGAAGAAGTGTTTCCAAGCGATCAACTGCTCGATCACATCCCGACCTTGATCGTCGACATCGCGGAATATCTGCGGGCGCCGGAAGAACAGGCGATCGCGGCCAACACCACCGTGGTCGAAAAGGCGCGCGAGCTGGGCGCGCTGCGGCATCAGCAGCGCGCCTCGCTGCACCAGGTGTTGCGGGAATATCAGCTGCTGGGCGCGATTCTGGTCCGCTTCGTCCAGGACGAAACGATTCGCTTGATGCTGGCGCCGCCGCCGCAAGAATGCATGGTCGTGACCTCGCGGCTGCATCAGGCCGTCGACCTGTTGCTGCAGGAGACCGTCGAGGCGTTCGTCGGGCTCTACACGCAGACGATCACCGAGCAGGCGGACCGCCTGCATCAGTTCACGCGGATGGCCACGCACGAATGGCGGCAGCCGCTCGCCCCAATTGCCACCGCAATATCACTGTTGCGGTTACAACCCGACCTGCCGCCGCCGCAGCGTGAGCAGGTGGTCGAGATGATGGGCCGCAACATCAATGCGCTCGTGGAGATGACACAGAAACTCGAACGGCTGGCGAGATTGAACGGGCCCGCCGACGCGCCGAACCTGCAGCGCATGCCGTTGCACACCGTGGCGTCTGAAGCAGCGCGTCAGCTGCGCGAGATGGCTGATGCGCGACAGGTCGTCGTGCGCATCGCCGAGGACATGCCCGACCTGGCCACCGACGTCGGCCGGTTGGAACTCGCGCTCGTCAACCTGTTGTCCAACGCAATCAAGTACGCCGATCCGAGCAAGCCGGATCGGTTTGTCGAGGTCACCGGCTGGCGCCTCGACGGTCATTGCGTGGTCCGAATCAGCGACAATGGCGTCGGCATACCCGGGAACAGGATCCAGAGTGTGTTCCGCCGCTTCACGCGCGCGCATACCGACCACGCCGAGTTCGAGTCCGTCAAGGGGGTCGGCCTGGGGCTGGCAATCGTCGACGACTGCGTTCAGGCCATCGGCGGTTCAATCACGCTCGATTCGCAGGAGGGCGTGGGCACGACCTTCGAGCTGACCCTGCCTGACGGCGCGCCCTTGAAGAGCGCGATCGATCAACACACGACCGCGACCGTCGGCAAATAGTTACGCCTTCCAGTCGCCGTCGAACGTCCGCGCGATGTGCTCGACGGCGCGCTTGTCCTTGGTGATCATGCCCACTTCCCGGCGCTGATCGAGCTCGAGCTTCCGCAGGCTCTGGCTGCCGACGAACGCCGCCTTGCGGTCGCGAATGATCGCGCGCACGTGCAGGCGCAGACCGCGCAGATCCTTGACCTTGATGCCGGTGTCCTTCCACTTGCGCTCGAGCCCGCCCAGGATCTTGATCTTCACGCCCGCCGCGGCGCGCTGCATCAGCACCGCGATAATGCGGTCGTCCGTGACATTGGAGTCGTAGATCAGCAGTTCCCGCCTCGCGCCGCGAATGAAGGTGGACAGCTGCTCGCGCGCGTTCTCGGGGCTGACCACCAGCCGCGACGAGGTGACGATCGGCGGCACGCGATTGTGATCGGCATCGATGACCCTGGTCAGCGCCGCAACGATTTTCGGGTTGACCGTGATCAAGCCGAAGCTGCGGCTCTTCTTGACGTCGAGGGCCGTGAAGTTGAAGCCGAGCACGAAGGCCTTCTTGTTGTCGACGATCACCACCTTGCCGTGGTAGCGAACCATGTCGTCAGCGGTCCGCGACAGCGTGGCGCCGGCCTTCAACAGCCGGTCTTCGAGCTTGCGCAGCTTCTTTTCGCCGCCGCGGTTGGTGTGCGCGATGAGCGCCCGCACGGCAACGCCCCGTTCTACCGCCGCAGCAAGGGCGTCTTCGAGGTCCGGCAGGTCGAACCGGAAAATGACGATGTCGAGGGACTTCCTGGCGCGTTTGATGGCCTTGAGGATGGGCATCAACCCGTCTTCGGGCTGCGTGATTACCTGCATACCTCATCAACGACTGCAAGCGGCATGCCGGGTCATCCGTAGTGCGAGCCGACGCGAGGGACTCGGCGCACGGTACAGCCGCGCGCCGAGTATCGTTTCAGGGTAAATCGCTACTCCACGCGCTGCACTGAACTGGCGATCAGTACTGCGCGCGCTTTTTCGACTTCCACTTCCAACTGAGGACTGAGGTCCCAACCAAGTTCCCGCTCGACCTCGACAATGGTCATCTTGCCAACTTTGCCCGTCACACGCACTTTGTTGTTCAACCAGGTATCGTCGATGTCGGATAGCGAGCCGGCCTGGGGACTCAGCACCAGCAAATCGTTGTCGATGCCGCCGGCTGCCGGCGAATCTTCATCGAGGGAGAACGCTCGTGCGGAATGCACTTCTTCGACGTCGGCCACCACGGTCACCGTCTGGCCCATGTATTTGTCGGGTTCTCCAGCAATGTCCGCGACGCGCGTTTCTCCAGCTGTCGTGCGCTCCGCCCGGCTGGTATCACAGCCATACGCCATCGCCAGCACGGCCACGCACGCGAGGCCATTTGTCCATCTACTCATTGCCGCCCTCCTTGTCTGAGCTTTCGCTGCTCAGGACTACGGGGGGAACGTGCAAGACTGAGACCGTTGAGCCTCAGTTGCCGGGACCGACGGGCTTCGCGTTTTCGTTACAGACGTATTCAATGAGGTCGCTGTCGGGCAGCAACTCCTGCGGCTGGGTATAGCGAATCGGCGCGGTGTAGGCCTTCGGGTCGTCGATCACGACCTCGATGTCCATCTGGCCGACAGTGCGACGCCGGAAGCGCTCGGTAACCTTCATGGCGTCGCTATGCGGATGACCGAGCCCATCGAGCCAGGTCTTGTCGTTGAACCCGGTTGTTTCGACGACCAGAGTGTCGCCGTCCCACTTTCCGGTCGAGTATCCCAACCATGTCGGCTCGGCGTCCTTCGGGTGGCTGCGGCCGTCGAGAAAGATCTGCCGGAACAATGTCTGTGATTCATAGAGCACCACCACCAGGTCCGGGCTCTGGACGATCTTGTAGGGGTGAGAATAGGCGACCAGTCGCGGCACACCCAGCGGCAGGCACTGGATCGAAGGATTGTCTCGTAGCTTGTTGGCCTGACGCTGCTTGAACAGTTCCGCGGCCCATGGTTGAAACGGCGCGCCGTTCTTGAAGTCGCGCATGACGTTGATCATGTACTTCGGCGAATAGGTACTTTCGATCCCGCCCGGCGCGCCCTCTTGCAGGTCCGACGCCTCCCAGACACCGGATAAATCGATCCGGCCGTCCCCGGTGCGCGGCGGTGGCGCTCCCAGGTTTGGCGTGCCATCGGCGTTGCGCGGCACGCGCTTGTCCGGATATCCCAACCACTGCGCCTGGACGCTGCTCACGAGGAGCAGCACCGCGATCGCCATCACGGTGCGGTGCGTCATTTGCCCGCACTCGATGCAGCGAACAATCGCTGCCCGGTCTTGGTCAAGATCACGGAACGCGCGTTACCCGTGTTCTTGCGGTCCCAGGAGCGATAACCCTCAACGCTGACTGCATCCCCGGCGTTCATCGACGTCCGCTTCCACCCGGCGCGCATCAGCGCATTCGGGCTGCCCATCTCCATCGCCCAATTGGCGACCTCGCCTTTGGCGTCCTTGACATCGACATAGAACCAGGCATGCGGATTGGTCCACTCCACTCTTGTAACCGTACCGGCCACGGTGAAGGGAGCATTGATGTCGAACTCCGACCGGAAATTATGGTGGGCAGACGCGGGGATCGAACTCAGCGCGACAAGCAAAAGGACCTGACGCATCTTCACCTCGCGGCGCGATTATACGCCCAAAAACAAAAGGCACGACTCCTTCCGGAGTCGTGCCATGACGAACGAACTGGCGAGCTAGCTGTACGCGGCGCCGACCATGATCCGCCGGATTCTGCACCAGGGTGAGCCGTGCGACGGGTGGTTGATCTGCACCGGCTGCCCTTTGGCGTCACCCGTGGTGCCGAACATTTCCCACGATTCGCGGCCCGAGGTGGCGTCGAGGTTCTGCCAGAAGTCGGTAGTGATGGCGTTGTAAGTGACGTCGCTGAGCATGCGCGTCTTCTTGCCGTCCTTGATCTCCCAGAACGCGTCGCCGCCGAACTGGCCGTTGAAGCGTTGCTGATCGATCGAGTAGCTGCCGCGGCCGTCGATCAGGACGCCGTCCTTCGTATCGGCAATGATCTCCTCCGGTGTGGGAGATCCAGGCGGTCCGGGCTCGACGTGCACGTTCGGCATGCGCAGGAACGGATAGTTGCGCCACGAGGTGGCGAACGTGCAGCCCTTGGACTGCGTCTGGCCGATGTAGTGCGCCGTCTCGCGATTGGTCTGCAGGTCGACCAGCCGGCCTTCCTGGACAATCGGCCACCGCTGCGACTTCACGCCGTCATCGTCGTAGCCCACGGTACACATGCCGCCGGGCAGCGTGCGATCGCACGTCACGTTGAACAGCTTCGAGCCCATCATCAGCTTGCCGACGTCCGACGCTTTCACGAAGCTCGTGCCGGCATAGTTGGCCTCGTAACCGACGACGCGATCGAGCTCGGTCGGGTGTGCGACGATTTCGTGAATCGTCAGCATCGCATGCGCGGGCGTCATGATGATGTCCTTGAGACCGACGCCGACCGGCGATGCCATGCAGTGTTCGACGGCCTCGCTGGCGATGCGTTCCGCGTTCTCCAGCATCTTCGCTTCGAGCACCACTTCATAGCCGGCCGATTTCGGCGCTACCGAATAAGTGCGCGACTTGGACTTGCCGTTGCGGAACGCGGTGACGGTGAATCCGGGCGACGTGCGCCAGATCTCCTGCTCGATGTAAGACCCTTCCGAAGTGGCCAGGTACTTCCACTCGAAGTCGAACGCCATGTTTGACTGGACGCGGATCACGCCCGGGACCTTCATTGCCGCTTCGTTGATCTTCATCAGGAACTGGATCTTGTCGTCGAGCGACACATCTTCCGGCTTCTGCTTCACCGGTACCGACCAGTAATCCTGGTAGGCCTCGACCGGCGCCAGCTTGACTTCGAAGCGCTTGCTGACGGCGCTCGCCTTGGCGACTTCGGCGGCCTGCGCCGTGATCTTGCGGATCTCGGATTCGGTGACCAGCGGGCTGCTCGCGAAACCCCACACGCCGCTGTGAATCACGCGCACGCCGAAGCCGGCGCTGGTCTCCATGCCGCCGGCGCCGAAGCCGAACGAGTCGACCACCACCTTGTCGCGGACCGCAACGCTGTCGTTGACGTTGCGCGTGAAGCGAATATCGGCGTAGCTGCAGCCAAGGCGCTTGGCTTCGTTCAAGGCCACGTCCGACAGGCCCTTGAAGGGCGATTCCATCACGCGCGCTTTCGGCGACTGCGCGATGAGATCACCGACGAGGTCGCTCGCATAAAGCGCAACGCCCGTGGCACTCAGAGTCTTTACGAAGTCTCGTCGTTTCATCATCACACCGCCGGAGAAATGGAGGTCATCGTGAAATCTTCAATACGCATCGCTGGGACCAGCGCCGTACCCGGGTTGTCGTAGGCCTCGCCGGTATGCATCGGGATCGATGGGCCGAGCGCCGTGATGTTGTTGAAGCTCACCGCCGGCGATTCGTTCCAGCGGAAGTTCTGCACCGGCGCCACGATCTCGCCGTTCTCGATCAGGAACAGGCCGTCGCGGGTCATGCCGGTGTTGAGCAGCGTCATGTTGTCGACGGGGCGGATGTACCAGAAGAACGACACCAGCAGACCGCGCTTGGTCGTCTTGATCATTTCGGCGACGCTGGTGGTGCCGCCTTCCATCACCAGGCTCATGCCCGGCGTCGTCGCGGTCGGCTCCTTTTTCTGCCGCTGCGCCCAGTAGCGGTCGTAGAACAGGTTCTTGACCACGCCCTTCTCCACCCACGTCACGCTCTTGGCGGCCAGGCCGTCCTGTCCGATCGGCGACTGCCGCAGGATCGGATTGCCGATCTCGCTCCGGATGGTGACGTTGTCGCCAAACACTTTCTCACCCAGCCGTGTTTCACCGCGCTGCTTGCCGCTCATGAAGCTGCGCCCTTCTTCGGCGTTGCGGGCGTTGAAGGCATTCAGGATCAGCGACAGATACCG
>DASVFC010000767.1:0-2435 GCA_036380235.1 Vicinamibacterales bacterium | reverse complement strand
GCTGATCGCTGAATCAAACGCGCGGCAGGCAGGCAAACTGATTGCGCTGCCGCCGCTGACGCACGCGGAAGCGATCGAAATGGTGCAGCGGCTCGGTCACTCGCTGTTGGCGGGCGAGTGGCGCGATGCCTGGACCGCGTTGCTCGCCGGCAAACACAGCGATCCGCCCGACCGCCGTGAACCGTTGTCGTTGCGCGTCGCGGTTGAGACGGTGCGCGACGAGGAACCGGCAAGACGCGATGAGCAGGTCAGGAGGATTCACGAGCTCGGCGAGCAGGGCGGCGAACACTTCGTCGGTAACCTCTACATGAATCGCGTCGTCGGCCACGTCACCGGTGGCGAGGACGTCCGCAAGCTGGCGTGGCCCGGCCTGGTGATGCGGAAGATCACACCCGAGATCATCGAGGAGACACTGGCGCCGCTCCTCGGCATCGATCCCCGCTCCGCTGCGGCGCTGTTCGAGTCACTGGCATCGCAGCTGTGGATCGTCAGCAAGAACGGCAACGTGTTGACGCACGAACCCGACCTGCGCGCGCGGACGCTGCCGCTGATGCGACGGCGGCCGGAGTTCGCCACTATCAACGCTGCCGCCATCAGCTACCACGGCGCTCGTCGCGACGTGTCGCCGCAAAATCGCGCCGAGTGGATCTATCACCGCCTGCTTGCAGGGGAGGCGCCGCAGAGGGTCGATGCCGACTGGTCCGATGCCGTCGTGCCGTTCCTCAGAGACGCGCCCGGCGATTTCCCGCGCGGCGGGCCGGAGGCGAACTACCTGTCGGTACGAACGTCGAGCCACCTCGAACCGAATGAGATCCTCGATCGAGTCGAGCCGCGGCTGGCGCTCCTGCACATCGCGCGCGTCGGGGCGATCAAGGGCAGCCTCGAAGACACCACGTTCGACCCGTTGCTGCTCAAGCTGCCGCTGCCGGTGATCCCCGCGGCGGGGTTGCCGCGCGAGGCGGAAGCGGCTCGGTTCACGTTGATGGTGAAGACCGGCCGCTGGAACGCCGTTACCTCCATCACGAGTGCCTCGGGGCCATGGCAGACGCTCGCCGGGATCGCCAACGCCTATCGCCGCGCCCGAACGGACGAGCGGGAGGCCCTGTCCGGAGAGCTGGGCGACGCCTACTGGACCGACACCTCGATGCGATCGACCGCGGCGTTCGTCCACGACCTGGCGGCCGCGCGTCTCGTTGGAGCCGGCGAAGCCGTTCGCATCGACGACTTGATTCAAGGGCAGCTGATTAGTGGTTCGAAGAGGTCGGAGCTCACGCTTGGATCCGCAACGCTGCGAACGGCAATGGTGTTCGGCGAACACGCCACCGCGACCGCGGCGCAACTGTGGGCCAGGCAAGCTACCGAGTTGCTACGCGCCACGGGGGTCGGCGCGGTGTCGTCGCAGGAGATCAATGCGCTGCTTCCCGACGACAATCTCGAACGGGCGGCGAGAAGTGCGCTCAGTGCGTCCGGCCAGACCTGGGAGGGGTATCTCGCGCAGACGCAACGACCGCAAGATCGCACGCGCGTGAACGATCCCTCGCTTGCCGCGGCCGTGATTGACGCGGTCGTGCGCTGCGCCGAACGCGCGGCACCCGCTGATTTGCTGCGGCTGCGGCGATTCGGTGCGGCGCGCGATGAAGATTGGATCGTGCCGATCGCCTACGCGGCCCACCGCGCGACCAACGGCCACGTGCCGGCGACCATCGCAACCTTGTTAGAAACGCATCTTCCGCGGGAGCGAGGATTCCTCGAGCGCGCCATTGCGCGCGAACCGGTGCCGGCCGGCATCATGGCGGTGCTTCGACGCGCCGACGAAGCGTCAGACATCGAGAGCGCGGCCCGGATGTTTCTCGATGATGGCGACCCGACATTGGCCGACGACCTCCGCCGGCTGCTGATGTTCTATCGCGCCTGGAGAGAGGGAGTCCGCCGGCTGATCATTCCCATTCAGGCCTAGTCTTATGCGCTTCCGTGATCGTCCATAGGTGCAGCTCGTAAGGAAGGCCGTTGTCGTCGGTCACGGTGACGGTCTTGTCCGGCTTCCAGTCGCCCATCAGGAACCGGTGCGATACCACGCGCGCCCCGACCGGAAGCTGCTTCCACAGGTACGGGCGAATCAGCATGTTGAAGTGATCACCCATGTAGAGAAACACCACCGTCATCGACCCGAGATCGGGCTGCTCGAGCGCATCGCCGTGGCGGATCTCGATCTTGCTGCTCAGCCCGGCCTTTTCGACGTTGGCGCGCGACTCCTTGACGCGCTCGGGATCGAGGTCTACACCGACGGCCCGCCGCGCGCCGGCCTTGACCGCCGCAATTGTGATCCGCGCATCGCCAACGCCGGGCTCGTAGGTGACGTCGTTAGGGGTGACGCCGGCCAGCTTCACCATCTCCGCGGCTACGTAATCCGGTGTGGGGACGTAAATCACCACCAC
>DASVFC010000766.1:0-11185 GCA_036380235.1 Vicinamibacterales bacterium | reverse complement strand
TTGCGAAGGCGGGCGTAGACTGGTGCAATCGCCCGTCCCCTTTTCGGGGGACGGGCGTCTAATTGCGTAGGATGCGGACCCCCGGTCGCCTCATCGCCCCGATCCTGATCGCATGCCTCGCGGCATTGCAGTCGAACCCTGTCCAGGCTCAGGATCTCAAGCTCCAACCGGTTACCAGGATTGCCTCCGCCGAGCCCGGCGGAATCGAAGGCCGCATCACCGACGAACTCGGCAAGCCGCTGGACGGTGCCGTCGTATCCGCGCTCGGCGGCACCACCGCCTTCGCGGTGTCCGACAAGACCGGCCATTACACCCTGAAACAGTTGCCCCCGGGCCCATACCTGGTGCGTGCACATCTCTCCGGCTTCCTCGCTGCCCGCAGCACGATGGTGAACGTGAGGCCGGCTGCCCGCAGTGCTTCGTCGTTCATGATGCGCCGGGAAGGTTCACCCAACGCGCCGCGTATTACCGAAGCCGCGGTCGCCGCGGTGGGTGCCCCGCCATCCGACGCCGCCGCCAAACCCGCGGGGCGTGATGAGTCCGAACTCGCATGGCGCCTCCGTCACCTGAAACGCGGTGTGCTGCGCAATGCGTCGTATGGTGGCGGGACCTATGACGGCAGCACGCTCCCAGACGACGACTGGTTCATCACCGATTCGTTCGAATTCATCGGACGGGCGTTCGGTACCTCTGCGAAGGCCACCAAGGCGCTCTTCTCCGATATGGCGCTCGGCGGACAGGTGAACCTGTTGACCACCGGCGCCTTTGACAACCCGTCGCAGCTGTTGCAACTGGACCGTACCAACGGGGTGGCGTTCTTCTCGCTTGGCGCACCGGTGGGTGAGCACGGCGATTGGACCGTGCGCGCCGCGATGAACCAGAGCGACCTCAGCTCGTGGATGCTGGCCGGCAACTATGTGGTCACCGCGCCGGTGACGCACCGCTATCGCTTCGGCATGTCATACAGCCTGCAGCGCTACGAAGGCGGTAACACCGCCGCGCTGATGGCTGTGGCGGATACAGCGCGCAACGTCGGTTCGGTGTTCGCCTACGACGAATGGCAGGTCTCACGCTACGTGTCGGTGGACTATGGCGCCAGCTACTCGCACTACGACTACCTGCGCGGCCCCGCGCTCTTCAGCCCGCGCATCTCGACGACGTTCTCGCCCTCGCAGGCGTGGCGCGTTCGCGTGTCCGCTTCGCGCGATGTGAGCGCGCCCGGCGCGGAAGAATTCCTGCCGCCGTCGACGGCGGAATATCTGCCGCCGCAGCGCACGTTCTCCGCGATCTCGAGTGCGGGATTGCGCACGCAGTCGCAGCAGAACTATGCGATTGGCATCGAGCGGGTCCTCAACGGCGCCGCGATCGCCATGCGCGTGTTCGATCAACGCATCAACGATCAGACCGTTACCGTGTTCGGTCTCCGGCGCGACACGCCATCGTCACTCGGTCACTACTATGTCGGCGCAGCCGGCGACGCGCTGGTGCGCGGCGTGGGCGTCACCTTTACGCACGCGCTGACGGCGAACATTCGCGGTTCAGTGGATTATTCGCTCGCGTCTGCGGAATGGCACGCGGTCACGGCCCCAGTTGAATACGCGGTGCTGAGCCGCTGGGTGCCTTCCGCGGTCCGATCGAAGGAACACATCCACGATGTGACGACGTCGTTGGAGACGGAGATCCCGCAATCCGCGACGCGCGTGATGGTGCTCTACAAGTTGAACGATGCGTTCGCCGCCGATCGCGTCGACTCGCCGGGATTCGGCGTCCGCTTCGATGTGCGAGTGACGCAATCGCTGCCGTTCATGAACTTCCGCACCTCGCAGTGGGAAATGCTCGTCGGGGTCCGCAACTTGTTCCACGAGTCCCTCGATCACACCTCGATCTACGACGAACTGCTCGTCGTCCGCCCACCGAAGCGGTTGGTTGGCGGACTGACTGTAAAGTTTTAGCGTCTCCCCTCGTAAACCTGACATACTGAAATTTGGATCCGCGAACCGATCCGTTGAATATCGCGGCTGCGGCGGATTCCGCAGACATCGCAAATGCTTCTTTTTCAACAATTTAGGCCGAGAGAGTTGCCGCTGAGCACGGTATACCGTTTGCTCTGAACGGCACTGGATCGATCTACTTGTTGCTACGCGACATCGACAAACAGGTGTACGAGTCCGAATCCTGGTGGAAGGAATGGCGGCAAACGGCGTTGCCCGTTGCGGTAACGCTCGCCCTTCTGGCACTTGGCCTGGCGAATGTCGTTTCTCGCGCCACATCCAACGAAGTTGAAGACGGCGTGCTCTGGGTTGAGCGCGCCGTAGGTGTGGTCGCCGCGGAAGTGGCGGCGCCCTCTGCGGCGAGCCGGGCCGGTGTTCGCCCCGGCGACATCCTCCTCGCCATCGACAACCAGCCCGTGGATGGCCGGGATGACGTGCTCGCCGTACAGCATCAGGCGCAAGCCGGCGCGCGGCACACCTACACGTTGCTGCGTCTCGGCTCGCGAGACGTGGTGAACCTGTCGCTGTCGCCTATGCCGGGCGGGGCTGGGCTGTTCTATTACGTTCTGGCGGCCGTCGGCATCTTCACGTTGCTGGTCGGTGCGGCGGTGCGTGCGCGCCGGCCGACCGATCAGGCGACGCTGCACTTCTTCTGGCTCTCGGTCGCATTCTTCGGCCTGTTCACGTTCTCATTCAGCGGCCGCCTCGATCGCGTCGACTGGGTCTTTTACTGGGGCGACGTCATCGCCACCACGGTGCTGCCGCCGCTGTTCCTGCACTTCGCCCTGGTGTTTCCGGAACGGCCGCACATGCCCGGTTACTCGGCGACGCTGGCGCGCTGGCTGCCGGCGATCTACCTGCCGGGCGCCGTTCTAGGTTCGACGCGCGCTCTCGCCGTGCTGCGCTCGGGTTTCGATCCGGAATATTTCGTTCGCGTCATCGCGATGCTCGATCGGCTGGAGTACATTTACCTCGCAGCGTACCTGGCCGCCGGCCTAGCGATTCTTATTCGCGCGCTGTCGCGCGCGCGGTCGGTCACGGTGAAGCGCCAGTTGCGATGGATCGTGTGGGGCACTGCCCTTGGGGCGCTGCCGTTCGCACTCGGTTACGCCATACCGTTCGCGCTCGGCGTCGATCCATCGATTCCCATGGGCCTGTCGGCGGTACCGCTCGGCTTCGTGCCGCTGGCGTTTGCCTCCGCCATCATCCGCTATCGCTTGATGGACGTCGAAATCATCCTCAAGCGCCTGCTGATTTATACGTCGGCTGTGGCGGCGATCGTCGCGATCTACGTGCTCATCCTTCGCGCGTCGGGCGGTTACTTCTTTGAGGGTGAGACCCAGCACCGCTGGATTATCGCGTTCCTTGCCACGGTAGTGGTGATCCTGCTGGCCAAGCCGGTGAAGGACGGGTTGCAGAACGCGATCGATCGCGCCTTCTACCGCGATCGCTACGACTACCGCCGCGCGCTGGTGGCCTTCGCGCGCGAGCTGAACAGCGATCTCGATCTCAATCGCCTCGCCGATCGCATGGTGACGCGCGTCCGCGAAACCATCGAGCTCGATCGCATGGTGTTCCTGCTGGGCACGGACGAAGGCGATTTCGAAACGCTGGCTCAGGAAGGTTTCGACAGCACGCCACCGAGGCTTGCTGCGGCATCGGGCATAGGCTCGCGGCTGCAGAGCGGGCATACGGTCCGTCTCGATGATCCGCTCGCGGCGACGCGATTCACCGCCGAGGAGATCGAGTTCTGGCGCGACCAGGGCCTCTATTACTTCGTGCCGTGCGTGACCAAAGACGCGGCGATCGCCGTCCTCGCACTCGGTCGACGAGCCAGCGGCGAGCCGCTTAGCACAGAGGACACGGCGCTCGTCACCGCGGTGGCGGCACAGGCGGCGACCGCGATTGAGAATGGCCGGCTGTATCGCCAGTTGCACCTGAAGGCCTCCGAACTCGATCGTCTCCATGCCTTCAACGAAAACATTCTCGAATCGCTCGACGACGGCCTGCTGGTGATCGGCCCCGGCGATAACGTTATCCGCTGGAACGCGTCGCTCGAACGTCTGTACGGCCTGCGCCGGCAGTCGGCGCTCGGCAAGACGGTCGATCGGTTGTTCGATGCGCAAGTGGTCGAGTTGCTGAATGGAGTGCGGCGCGAACATCCCGATGGCAAAACGGCGTTCCGCGTGCCGCTGATCGCGCGCGGCGAGCGCGACGGCCAGGCACTGCTGGTCAACATCACCACCGTGCCCCTGCAGACCTTTGCCGGTGGCTCGGCCGCCGGCACCATCGTGATCATTGAGGACATCACCGAGCGTTCGCAGATGGAAGAGCAGCTGCGGATCTCGGAGAAGATGGCGTCGCTCGGCCTGCTGGCGGCCGGCGTGGCGCACGAGGTCAACACCCCGTTGACGGGCATCTCCAGCTACACGCAGATGCTGCTCGAGAATGCCGATCCCACCGATCCCCGCACGCCGCTGCTCGAGAAGATCGAAAAGCAGACGTTCCGCGCCGCGCGCATCGTCAACGGCCTGTTGAACCTGTCGCGGCCGGCAACTGTCGATACCTCCGAGCGCACCGTCGTTGACGTCAACGAGGTGATTGGCGACGTGCTGTCACTACTGGAGCATCAGTTCGAAAAGGGTAGCGTCAAGGTGCGCCGGGCGCTATGTGAAGGCCCTGCGAACGTCATCGGTTACGAGTTCAAGCTGCAGCAGGTGTTCCTGAACCTGTTCCTGAACGCGCGTGATGCGATGCCGAGCGGCGGCTGGCTGGCGATTGCCACGCGCGTCGATCGCGGCGAGGTGATTGCCGAGGTGGCGGACACCGGCAACGGCATCGCGCCGGAACATCTCGCGCGCATTTACGATCCGTTCTTCACCACCAAGCCCATGGGCCAGGGTACCGGCCTCGGCTTGTCGATTACTTACGGCATCGTGCGCGAGCACGAGGCCACCATCCAGTGCGATAGCACGCCGGGCAAAGGCACTCGATTCGAAATTCGATTTGCCGGCGCTCCGGATTCCAGCGCCGTAGTCCCCCAACGTACGCACAGCGCAGGAAGTTAATCATGCGACGCAATGCTTCTGTTCTCGTCATCGATGACGAAGAAATCATGCGGGACATTCTCGGCACGCTGCTCGAGCGCGAGGGCTATAGCGTGCGCCTGGCTTCGTCCGGCCAGGAAGGTCTTGACCTGGCCAAGTCGCTGCCGTTCGACGCCGTGATCGTCGACGTCATGATGCCGGGCATCGACGGCTTGCAGGTGCTCGACGAGCTCAAGAAGCACGACGACGATCTGCCGGTGCTGATGATCACCGCTTATGCCTCGATGGAAAGCGCGATCTCGGCGATGAAGAAGGGCGCCTTCGACTACATCACCAAGCCGTTCAAGAACGACGAAGTGCTGGTGGTGCTGCAGAACGCCATCGAGCGGCGCCAGCTGGTGGCCGAGAACGTGTCGCTGCGGCAGAACCTGCAGGCGCGGTACCACAAGTTCGCCGGCATCATCGGCAAGAGCAGCCGCATGAAGCAGGTCTTCGACCTGATCATCCAGGCGGCGCCGAGCCGGTCGACCATCCTGATCACCGGCGAAAGCGGCACCGGCAAGGAGCTCGTCGCGCGGGCGATTCACAGCAACTCGGCACGCAGCGACAAGTCCTTCGTCACGGTGAATTCCGGCAACCTGCCGCCCGACCTGCTGGAATCAACGTTGTTCGGACACGTCAAGGGCGCGTTTACCGGCGCCGTCTATCCAAAGAAAGGCCTGTTCGATCTCGCGGACAAGGGAAGCATCTTCTTCGACGAGATCGGCAACATCCCGATCGAGACCCAGGCCAAGCTGCTGCGGGTGATGCAGGAACGCGAGTTCATGCGCCTGGGCGGCATGGAGACCATCAAGGTCGACGTCCGCATCATTGCCGCGACCAACGTCGACCTCAAGCAGGAGATGGACGAAGGCCGCTTTCGCGAGGATCTCTTCTACCGCCTGCATGTGATCAGCATCCAGCTGCCGGCGCTGCGCGAGCGGCGCGATGACATTCCGTTGCTGGCGCAGCACTTCCTCGAGAAGTACGGCGAGGAGAACGATCGCAAGAACGTCGAGGTGGCGCCGGAGGCGCTCGACCTGTTGATGGAGTATGACTGGCCGGGCAACGTGCGCGAGCTCGAGAACGTGATCGAACGCGCCGTGGTGCTGTGCACCGGCACGCGCATCGGTCCGGAGTTGATCCCCGAACACGTGCGCAAGAACCCGGCCTTCCAGGTTCCGCACGTGGTGATGCCCGCCGACGGCATCTCGTTAAAGGACGTGACCGTCGCCTACGAACGGCAGTGGATCGAGTCGGCACTGGAAGCCGCCGGTGGCGTGCAGAAGCGCGCGGCCGAATTGCTTCGCATCAAGCCGACGACGCTGAACGAAATGATCAAGCGCTACGACATTCGGCCGCGTCGCAAGAAGGCTTCATCAAGCGGCAACGAGCCCGATCACAACGGCTCGGAGAACGGCGACGAGCTCGAACCGGTCGGCGAGGTGGAGTGAACCTCTAGCCGATCGGATCAGTACTCGGAGAAGATGCGGCGCAACTCTTTCGCGTCCGTCGTCTTGGTCAGCGCCAGCATCAGGAGAATGCGCGCCTTCTGCGGGTTGAGGGTGTCGGCCGGAATGACGCCGAGCTCATCGAACTGCGCCGTGGCGGTCACCCGCCCATTGCCGACACGGCTCGATCGCACCAGGACCGGGCGCGATGCCGCCGGCATCTTGTTTATCTCCGCGATCGCATCGCGCTCGGCTGTCGACAGCGCGCCGTTGCCGGTCCCGGCGAACACGATTCCTTTGACCCCGGCCGCCACGAGCGCTCGAATCATCGCCGGCTCGGGCTCAACATACGAATAGGCCACCGCGACCTTCGGCAGCTGCGTCAGCGCGGCGATGTCGAATTCAGAATTGGCGCTATGGCGCTTCGTGCTCGACCGATAAAACGCCACCTTGTCGTCGTCGACGTATCCGAGCAAGCCGAGTTCTGGCGCCTTGAATGTCTCGACGCGCAGCGTGTTGGTTTTGCTGGTGTCCCTGGCGCCGCCGATTTCGTCGTTCATGACGATCAACGTGCCTTTCCCTTTCGCGTCCGGGCTGATCGCCGTCCTTACCGCGTTGAGGAGGTTCAGCGGACCATCGGCGCTGATCGCCGTCGCCGGGCGCATCGAGCCGACCATCACGACAGGCTTGTCGGATTTGATCGCAAGATTCAGGAAGTAGGCCGTCTCTTCGAGCGTGTTGGTGCCGTGTGTGATCACGAAACCGGCGGCAGCAGGGTCGTCCGTCACAATGCGCTGGATGCGCTTGGCGAGCGTCAGCCAGTTGGCGATCGTGATGTCGTGGCTCGGGATATTGACGATTTGCTCGACGCGGACATCGGCGATTTCAGAAATCTGCGGCACCGCCTTGACGAGTTGCTCGCCGAGAATCGAACCCGGCTTGTAATTCGAGAGGTCAGTCGATGAGGCGCTTTGTCCGGCAATGGTGCCGCCGGTCGAGAGCACGTAAACGCGAGGCTTCGGTGATTGCGCCTCCGGCGCCGCCGCGATCATCACCGTCAATACCGTAACTGCAAGCAACCGCATGTGAGGTCTCCAGTTCATCGAAGCGTTACTGCGCCCGCCTTCGCGAGCCTCTCGACATGATCAACGACCGCCGGCAAAGGAACACCGCCGAACTCGGCCGCCAGCAAATCGCGGATGTCGCTGACCGAGCGCTTGCCGTCGATCAAGCTAATGAGCTCGTAAGTGATGTCGGCGACGTTTGGCAACTTGGCCAGGGCCGGCGCCGGTTCAATGCCGGGGATGGCCGCGGCGCTCGCTCGGGTGGCCACGCGACGATCCTCGCCGGCTCGCCCGCGCAGGCGCTCGGCGGCCGGGACGAAAGGCGAGCTGGTAATGCCGATGCTCGTCCACAGGCTGGTGATGCCCTTCTCCATCTCGACGATGCGGCTGCGGAGCATCGGGTCAACGGGCTCCGGCATGTAGCGTTCGACGTTGCGCATCCGCCGCTGCTCGCGTTCGATCGCTTGTCCGAAGAAGACCAGGACCTCGCCGCCGGCGCGCTGCTGGTTGCCCATCATCGCCACCGCCCGTCGCCCGTCTTCGGCAAGCCGCGCGTGCGCACCGACGGTAAGGTGCGACAGCAATGCTTCTGCCCCTGAATTTGGCAGCGTCGCGAGGAAGTACGCCGAGGCAGCGGCAACGAACGCAGCGTGATCGTTCGACATGGTCGAATTCGCAACAATGGTAGTGGTCGGCACGCCCAGGTGATCGAGGCGCAGCTGGCCGACATTCTCGAACGGCCTGACTTCGACGTGATAGCCGCCATGCCTGGCGAAAATCTCCACGACTTCGTCGCCAATGGCGGCCGTCGACCACAGGCCGCGAACCACCTGGATCGGCCGATCGTTGTTTTGCGCGACGTAGATCGCCGCCCTTGCCCGTTGCGCAACCTCGTTGTTGATGGCGGTGACGCGGCGGATGGTGCGTGCGGGGGCCGGCATCCCTTTTTCGCGAATCAGCAAATGCAGCTTCTGCATCGCCCGGGTCGCGACCTCACACTCGCTGCAGGTGATGAGGATCTCGCCGGCGGTCTCATCGGTGCCGTCGATCACGGCGGCGGCGACGCCACCCGACGGCTGCTCGTTAATGGCGCGGAGGATCACCGGCTCGAGCAGCGTCTCAGCGGGCGACAGCGGCGGCCGCTGACCTGGTTGCAGCAGCACTGCCAGCGCGAGAACGACGCGGATCATCGCTTCAGCGAGCCGATCAGGCGGTCATACTTCGACATGATCACATCCCAGCGGTAGTTACGCTTCACGTATTCCTTGCCGTTGCGTCCCATCCGGTCGCGCATGCGATCGTCGGCGAGCAGCAGCTTGGTGCACTCGACGAACTCTTCTCGATCGGCATAGAACAGGCCGGCGTTGCTCTTGAGGCAATGATCAACCAGCACTTCGGCGCGCGCGTTGCATAACACCGGCGTGCCCACGGCCATGGCTTCCAGCGCCAGCAGCGACAGGCTTTCAAAAGGCGACGGCACCACCACAATCGTCGCCGCTTCCAGCGCCTGCAGCCGCTCGCGCTCCGACAGCAAGCCGGCGAAACGGACCCACGGCACCTCCGGCAGCTGCATCAGCTTGACGCCCATCAGCGTCAGCTGTGCCTCGCCGCCCTGCTCCTTGTAGCTGGTGAAGTACTCGATCAGTTCTTCGCATCCCTTGCCGGCGTCGATTCTGCCGCCGTACAGCAGGAACTGGCCCTGCAGGCGGTGCCGCCGGCGGAACTGCGCACCGCGGGCCCGCAGGTGCGGCGCCAGCCGCTTGTGCAGCTCTTCGTCGTCTTCCGGTTCCGGATCGTCGGGACCGTTTTGATCCTGCAGCAAGTCGACACCGCAACCGACCACTTCCTCTGCGATCGATCTGAACTCGAAGGTCGTCTTCAAAAAATTGCGCTCGACCTCGGTGTTGTAGGCCACCGCCGCGGCTTTTGCAAACATCTCCTTGTAGATGCCGAGATGGATGGCAGGTTCGTTGTGGGCCGTGGGCACGAGGATGCTGCGCGACGGATCGATGTCGAGGCCGAGCACCGTGGGCGCGTAAAGGTAGGTGAAGAAGATCAGCGCGTCGTACTGGCGATGGTTGCGCTGCAAGTACTCGATCAGAGCCGGCGACCACGGGCCCTGCTGCTCGAGCCACGACATCTCGTCGTCGCGAGTGTGCGGGTGATGGAAGATCCAATCGGAGTATTGATTGAACGCCGCGATGTCGCGCGTGCGCGCGTTCTTGAAGCGACGCACCGTCACGCCGCGGATGCGATCGTTACCCTCCGGATAGTCATTCTCCCAGGTGATGTAATCGCGCGCGCACGTCGTCAATACCTCGACGTCGTGCTTGCCCGCCAGCCGTTCGGCGATCAGCCGGCAGTGGTACTCTGACCCGCCCAGGATCTCGGCGCCGTAGCGCTGGACGATGAACGCAATCTTCACGATGTCAGCCTTTCAAGCTCTTTGCGAATGCGGTGCTCGCCGAAGTCGGCCAGCCGCCGCCGCTGTCCCGCGATCACCTGGGCTCGTAGTTCGTCGTTATACGTCAGCTCGCCGAGGAGCTCGGCGGCATATTCGAGATCCTTGGGTACGAACTGCACGCCGGCGCCACCGAGCGTATCGGGGACGGCCGTCGATCCGTATGCCATAACCGGCACGTCCGCCGCCATGGCTTCAAGCAACGGGACGCAGAATCCCTCGTGTTCCGACAGGGAAATGTACACGGTCGCCATCCGGTAATAGGTGGCGAGATCGTCTTCCGGCACCGGGCCGGTGAAAATGAATCGTCCCGGCGGCATACGAAATTGCGCGATCAATGCCTGTACGGCGTTGTAGTAGCGTGGCGTGGCGTCGGTTTTGCCGACGAACACAAAGCGATACTCCTCCGAGACATACCGCTTGTAGAGCTCGGCAAGCTTGATGTGATCTTCGATCTTCTTGTTGGGCACGATGCGGCCGACGAACAGGAAGTTCGGCCAGTCCTCGGCGGCAAGGACTTGTTCCAGGGCCGGGCGGCGTGGTGCGTTCGTGATCCGCGATGCATCAATCGCGATCGGAAACACACCGGTGTTCGTGAAGCCAAGCTGTTCGAGCTCGCGCCGGTTGTACTCCGAGTCGCCGAACGCCAGGTCAGTGTGACCCACCAGAGACTTCAAGTCTTCGCGGCCAAGCATTGCCAGCCTGAAGATCTCCGCGTCGTAGCCGGCAAAAAAATGCGCCGGCGTCACGTTGTGATACTGCAGCACGCGTCCCGATGCGAGCCGCGCGAATTCCGCCGTCATCGGCGACACGAGGGCGAAGTGAAAGATCGTCAGATCACCCCGTCGCGCCCCGGGATCGGTCCACGGAATGACATCGCCGCGCAAATCGTCGTCGATGGTCATCGCATACAAATCTGACTGATGCCCGAGCTCTCGCAACAGCGCGCGGACGCGCCGCGCCGAGTCGCCAATGGCGTCGCCCCTGTGCGCCGCCGGGACCCATTGGTTGACGATCATTCGCCTTCCGACTCCCGCATTCCCAATCCCGGCTCGGGTGGCAGCGCCAGGAAGGCGGACGGACGGTGCGCCTTGATTTCGTCGAGCTCTTCCGCGCGGTCCACCTGGTCCCA
>DASVFC010000765.1:0-5618 GCA_036380235.1 Vicinamibacterales bacterium | reverse complement strand
TAGGCCGCTGTGGGTTCGCGGCGTCCACGATCTGAGTTTGCTGCTCGCCCTGGCGCACGCCACCGGCGCATTTTTCCTCCCTCCACGATCGGACAACTTCGCGGCTGCGGGCATTGTGATGTACACGGCGACGGTGGCGCTGTTTCTTTCGGCGATGGAGGCGGCGCGCGGCACGCGGCTGCAGCGGGCGTTCATCGATCACCCGCTGCCGGATCGCCTGATTACGACCGGGCCGTATCGATGGGTTCGTCACCCGTTTTATCTCGGCTACATCGTTGGAGCGCTGGCGCCGTCGATCGCGATCGACAACATCTGGATGACGTTCATCACCGTCGTCATGATTGCGATCTGTTTGACGGCGGCTTTTCGCGAGGAACGCGTCTGGCTGTCGGGTCCGCGGGCCGATGCCTATCGCGAGTACCAGCGGCGGACTGGGATGTTTATGCCCAGGATGCCGCGCCGCGCCGCCTCAATCGGTCCGACGGGCTAGGCCCGCCGCTCGTCCCAGCGTTTTGACTCACTCTTGTTGACATTCGACAAGAGACCGTGGATTCTCTTGTCGAATGTCGACAATACTCACGGCCCTCGCCGTCGTCGCGCAGACCGCCACCTCCGGTCTGCTGGTGTCGCCGTCTGAACTTGCCGCCATGCTCAAGGACCCTGCGGTGGTCGTGATCGCCGTTGGCAACCAGCCGGGAGATTTCGAATCGGGCCACATTCCCGGCGCGCGTTTTGTGCGTTACGGCGACATCGCCGTTGACGCCGATGGCTTGCAGTCGGAGTTGCCGCCCGCCGATCAGCTGCGCAAGGTGTTCGCCGCCGCGGGCATTTCAGATCGCTCGAAGGTGATCATCTACGGCTCACCGATCGCGGCGACGCGAATGTTCTTCACGCTCGATTATTTCGGGCATCCTTACGCGCGCGTTCTTAATGGTGGCCTGAACGCGTGGCGCGCGAATGGCGGCGCTGTCGCGACCGGGGCGCCGGTGGGCCCCCGGCTGGATGCGACAGTTTCGCTGACGCCGCGGCTGCAGGCCGATCGAGTCGTGTCGGCAGACTGGATCAAGGAGCGTCTCTCAACCAACAAGATGACGCTGCTCGATGCGCGGCCGGATGCCGAGTTCACCGGCGCTGACGGCGGCATGAACGGCATGCACGTCAAGGGTCATCTTCCCGACGCGCAGCAGCTGGTGTGGAACACGCTGCTCGATTCGTCGGGAAAGTTTCTATCCGACGCGGATCTGCGCGCCAAATTCGCGGCGATCGGCGCCGCGAAGGGAACGCCGCTTGTCAGTTATTGCATGGTCGGGATGCGTGCATCGGTGACCTATTTCGTGGCGCGCCACCTCGGTTACGACGCGCGCCTGTATGACGGTTCGATTGTTGATTGGACGCGGCGCAGACTGCCCGCAGTGATGGGGAAGTGATGGCAAAACTGGACTTGTTGCAAGGCACGCTGGACTTATTGATCTTGAAGACGCTCGCGCTCGGACCGCAGCACGGTTGGGGCATCTCGCAGCGTATCCAGCAGATTTCAGAAAACGTGTTGCGCGTGAATCAAGGCTCGCTTTATCCCGCGCTGCAGCGGCTCGACACCGCCGGTTGGATCGAATCCGAATGGGGCGCGTCGGAGAACAACCGACAGGCCAAGTTCTATCGCCTGACGAAGAAGGGTGAGAAACAGCTCAGGGACGAAACCGCGCAGTGGGAGCGGATGACGCTGGCCGTTCAGCGGATTCTCGAAACCGAGGCGTGATCAGGCAGCTGCGATCGTGGTGGCGACGCGAGCGGCTCGATCGCGAGCTGCATGCGGAAGTGCGCTTCCACATCGAGATGGAGACCGAGAAGTACATGAAGCAAGGCATGCCGCCGGCGGAGGCACGGCGACATGCGATGAGGAATTTTGGTCCCATGGAGAAGCACAAGGAAGAGACCCGCGACGCGCGCGGACTGATGTGGCTCGATGAACTGATCCAGGACGCCCGCTATTCCGTGCGCGCGTTCGTGCAGAGCCCTGGCTTTGCGGTGATTGCCATCGTGACGCTGGCGCTGGGCATCGGCGCCAACACCGCGATTTTCAGTGTCATCAACGCCGCCTTCTTTGCGCCATACGGCATCAATGAACCCGAGCGGCTGGTGCGCCTGTGGGGACAGGATTTGCAACGCGGCATCACGCAGCTCGGGTTCTCCGTTCCCAAATACGAAGTTATTCGCGATCAGCAGACGTCGTTTGAATCACTCGGCGCCACCACCGGATTTGCCCAGACGCTGCTGCTCAACGGCCGCGATCCGGTGCAGGTGAACGGCGCGCTGTCCACCGCGTCGTTCCTCGACACTTTCGGCGCCACGCCGATCGCCGGACGCTTCTTCAGCGGCGATGAAGAGCGGGCTGCCTCGGTCGCTGTGCTCGGCGAGGATCTCTGGCGCACGCGCTTCGCCGCCAATCCAGCCATCATCGGCCAGCCCATCACGCTCGACGGCAACATCTACACGGTGATCGGAGTGTCGCAGCGTCTGCCGGCGTTCTGGGACGCGGATGTCTGGACCACGAACCCGTTTGAATTCCCGGGCGTTCCAGCAGACACCATTCGGCGCGGCTTCAGCTTTCTGCTCCCCGTCGGACGTTTGAAGGCCGGCGTTAGTGAGGAGCAGGCGAGACGCGAGCTCGAAGTGCTCGCGGCCCGTTATACCGCCGCGTATGCCGCCAATGCCGACGCCGCATGGACCCTCACCGCGATTCCTTTGCGCGACGACATCGTTGGCGCCGCGAGGTCATCGCTGTTGACCCTGCTGGCCGCGGTGGGCCTGTTGCTCGTGGTCGCCTGCGCCAATGTCGCAAACCTCCTGCTGGTTCGGTTCACGGGTCGCCGGCAGGAAATTGGTTTGCGCACGGCCCTCGGTGCGTCGCGCGGTCGCATCGTCCGCCAGTTCCTCGTCGAGAGCCTGGTGCTGAGTGCGGTGGCCGCTGCGCTTGGCGCCTTGTTCGCGTATTGGACACTGCCTGGCTTGCTTGTGCTGGCGCAGAACAACCTCGCGTTCGCCAACGACATTCGCATCAGCCTGCCGGTGCTCGGTGCCACCGCGCTCCTGGCACTTGGTGCCGGCGTGGTGATGGGGCTGTACCCGGCCGTGCAGGGGTCACGATCGGACATCGTATCGGTGCTGCGTGACGGCGGCCGCACCATCGCCGGGGCACTCGGCAGCCATCGCGCGCGCTACGTTATCGTCACCGCGCAAGTTGCGGTGTCGCTAGTCTTGTTGATCGGCGCGGCGCTGTTGGTGACAAGCTTCGCGAAGCTTCGCGGCCAGCACACTGGATTTGATTCGAGCAACATCTTCGTGGCCGGTGTCAGCCTGCCGCCGTCGCGCTATCCCGACATCGCCTCGCAAGGCCGCTTCTGGTTGCGGCTGAACGAAGAACTGTCGAATTCGCAGGGCGTGGTGCGGGCCGGCTTGAGCTCGCAGCCGCCGCTCAATGGCGGCTTCGCCCGAGCGCCATACGCGTTGTCGGAAGGCGCGGTGCCGCCGCTCAACGAACGTCCGCTCGGCTTGACGATGTCGGTGACACCGGGCTATTTCTCGACTCTCGGAATTCCTTTGCTGGCAGGCCGCGACTTCACCGAGCGCGACACCGCGGATGCGCCGCTCGTGGCGGTTGTGTCGAAGGCCACCGCCACCAAGCTGGGTGGCGAGCAAGGGCTGATCGGGCGCCGCATCATCATGGGTTCGCAAGGCGGCGGCCAGGTCATGGAAGTGGTCGGCATTGTCGGCGACGTGCGATCGCAGTCGTTGACGACGACGGCGGAAGTTGAGTTTTATCGGCCGGTGATGCAGCGGCAGCGGCCCTTCATGCAGATGATGGTGAAGACTGCAGGTGATCCGGCCGCATTCGAGGCTGTCGCCCGGCGAGTGTTGGCGAATCTCGACGGCACGTTGCCGCTGACGGGAATCACGACTCACGCCGCGATGGTCGATCAATCGCTGGCGCAGCAGCGCTTGCTCTTCGTGATGCTCGGGACGTTTGCGCTGCTCGCAGTCGTGTTGTCTGCCGTCGGCATCTACGGCGTCGTGGCCTCGTTCGTCGGCCAGCGTAGGTCCGAGATTGGCGTTCGCATGGCGCTGGGCGCGACGCGGCTGCAGGTGATCGCGATCGTGCTCGGGCAAAGCATTGCACCGGTCGGCACCGGCTTGATCGTCGGTCTAATGAGCGCGATCGCGCTCGGTCGTTTCGTGGAAGGGTTGCTGTTCGAGGTCTCGCCGCTCGACCCGTTGATGCTGGCAAGCGCCGTAGTGTCGTTGGCGCTGGTCGCGGGAGCGGCCTGTGCGATCCCGGCCGGACGTGCGGCACGCATCGATCCGGTGACGGCGCTGCGAGGAGAGTAAGGTCCTCGATGTGGAAACGACTACGCGCGCTATTGCACCACGATGAGCTCGATCGCGGGCTCCATGCCGAAGTGCGTTTTCACATCGAGATGGAAACCGAGAAGAACATCAAGCAGGGCATGAGCCCTGAAGACGCCCGGTTGAAGGCATTGAGGAGTTTCGGTCCAATGGAGAAGCATAAGGAAGAAACGCGGGAAGCGCGAGGCGTCAGCTCGCTGGAGACGCTGATCGCCGACGTGCGATACGGCGCGCGGGCGTTGTTCAAGCACCCCGGCTACGCGCTGCTCGCGATCCTGACGCTCGGGCTGGGCATCGGCGCCAACACGGCGATCTTCAGCGTCATCAACGGCGTGTTGCTGAAGCCGCTGCCGTACGAACACGGCAATCGGCTGGTGATCGTGCAGCAGTCGCGTCCGCTGTCCGGTCAGCCGCAGGTCGGCGTCGCCATTGCCGAGTATTTCGATTACCGCGAGCGCGCCAAAGATGTGTTCGACGGGCTGGTCGAATATCACCAGATGAATTTCGATCTGATCAACCGCGGCGAACCCGATCGCGTCAACACCGGCGTCGTCTCGCACAACTTCTTCGATCTGCTCGGCATCAAGCCGATCATCGGGCGCACGTTCGTGGAATCGGACGATGTCCGCGACGCCGAAGCGGTGTTGGTCCTGAGCCACACCTACTGGCGGACCAAGTTCGGCGGCGACCCCAACATCATCGGCCAGGTGTTCGAGATGAACGATCGGCCGCACCGCGTGATTGGTGTGTTGCCGAATGTGCCGCACTATCCGCAGGAGAACGACGTCTACATGCCGGTGCTGGCGTGTCCGTTCCGCGCCGCCGGTGAGCGCGCCATTCCGCAGAATCGCCGCGCCTTCGGTGCGCTGAACGTGTTCGGCCGTCTCAAGGACGGGGCGAGCCCGGAACAGGCGGCGAGCGCCGTCGGCGCGATTTGCCACAACTTCACGCAGGATCAGAAGCAGGTCTATCGCCCGGAAACCTCAGGCTTCCGCGCCACGGTGGTGCCGGTGCGCGAGGCGTTGACGAGCGGTGCGCGCGAGTTGTTGTTGATCCTGCTCGGCATCACCGGATTGATCCTTTTGATCGCGTGCGCCAACGTCGCCAACCTCACCCTGGCGCGCATGCTCGGCCGCGATCGCGAGCTGGCGATGCGCACCGCGCTCGGCGCCGGCCGCGGCCGCCTGATTCGCCAGCTGCTGACCGAAAGCACGTTG
>DASVFC010000764.1:0-4446 GCA_036380235.1 Vicinamibacterales bacterium | reverse complement strand
ATGATGTCCATATTTTTTCGCGATGCGACCAGCGACCCCGACACGGCGAAGCCGATTGCGGCGACGATGTCGAAGAACTGGACGAGGCGGAACAGGTTCTCTGAATCGATCAGTGTGGTCGGCATGCGGCGCGCACGGCCTGGATTGACGCAGCAGGCCAGACCGTATCACAGTGCGGCATGGCCATAGATCCCAATCGGGAAGCAACCGTCATCGTTCGCGGTTCGACCGCGGCGCTAACGCAAACGGTGACCGCGCGGGCGCACACCGTGATCGCCGACGAGCCCGCGGAGGCTGGCGGCGCCGATGCCGGACCAACCCCGTATGAGTTCCTGCTGACCGGGCTCGGGAGTTGAGCGTCGATGACGGTCGCGCTGTATGCGCGGCGAAAAGACTGGACGGTGCGCGCGATGGCGCTGCACCTGCACTTCTCGCGCGTCGATGGCACTGATGGCACGCGCCGCGAGCGCATCGACTGGCGGATCGAGCTCGACGGCGATCTCACCAGCGAGCAGCGCGCGCGGTTGATCGAGATCGCGCAACGCTGCCCCATGCATCGGACGCTGGCGCCGGCCATCACCATTGGCCCCATGGAAGGATGAGTCGACGTAACATACCGTCGCCATGATCAACCGACGAGCCGTTCTTGTCGCCATCGCATCGCCATTGCTCGCCGCGACACTCTCGGCGCAGCCGCCGCTCAACGACGATCAGGTCTGGGCCGGGTTCCTCGGCTACCTGAAGCAGGCGCCGCCCTTGAACGGGCCGGCGGAAGCGCTGCAGGGTTTCCAGAAATCGCTGCTTGCCGCAGGCGTGCCGGCGGAGGAGGCGGCGCGCCAGTTCGGCGTGATCAAGCGGCTGGTTTCCGTACGCGGCGACTGGTGGCCGCTGATGTTCGATCGCATCTACGCGAGCGAGCGGCCGGTCTTCAATCAGAATCCGAGCACGGTGCTGGTGACCGCGATCGAAGGGGTGAAGCCCGGACGCGCGCTCGATGTGGCGATGGGACAGGGGCGCAACGCATTGTTTCTCGCGCAGCGCGGCTGGAGCGTGACCGGCTTCGATATCTCCAACGAGGGCCTCAACCAGGCGCGCGCCAGTGCGAAGAAGGCCGGGCTGTCGCTCAACGCGGTGCGCAGCTCGATTGAAGACTTCTCTTATGGCGAGGCACAGTGGGATCTGATCGCGTTGATCTACGTGCCCAACTCCGCGCACGAGGGATCGGCGATGGCAAGGCTGGCCCGGGCGCTGAAGCCGGGCGGCCTGCTCGTGATCGAAAGCTTCGCGTCCGATCGCCACACGCCGCAACGCCGCCCTGTTGACATCGACCCCGCCGTGCTCAAGGCATCGTTGAACGGGTTTGAAATCCTCCGCTTCGATGACCTCGAGGCCGTTCCTGAGTGGGATCCGCAACCAGCTCGCCTCGTGCGCGCCGTTGCCAGGAAACGGTAACGCGCGCATGCGGGTCAACGAGGCAGTGCAGATCGACGAGAGTCTCATCGAGGAACGCTTCGTCCGCGCTTCAGGGCCTGGCGGTCAGAACGTCAACAAGGTCTCGACAGCGGTCGAACTGCGATTCGACGTCGCCGCCTCGTCTTTGACCCAGGAAGTAAAGGAGCGCCTGGGAAGAATCGCCGGGTCTAAGATGGGCGCCGATGGCGTGCTGGTGATCGACAGCCGCGAATATCGATTGCAATCGCAGAACCGCACGGCGGCGAGAGCGCGACTGGCAGAACTGATTCAGCTGGCACTGGTTCGCCCGCGCCAGCGCCGCGCCACCAAACCCAAAGCCGGCGCGCGGGAAAAGCGCCTGGCCGGCAAGAAGCATCGCGGCGAGATCAAGAAACAGCGCGGTCGTCGGCGCGGGGCCGACGACTGATCCGTTCAACTGCCGAGATAGTTCAGCGAGACGGCTGCGGGCATCGAGTTTGCTTCATTGTCCGTATGACCAACGATAAAGACGCGACGAATAAGGAAGCGACAAAGGACACTGGCACGTCTCCCGCGTCTCCTGGTGACAACCGCGGTGCCGGCGACCTCGACGGCAACCGCAGCTCTAAAGGCGGCAAGGCGCCGGGTCCGAACGAACCGCAGGCGCCATCAAAGCAGGGGTGACGCGCGTACTCGCGTTCACCGCTTTATTCGTCGCGGCGTTTTCGTCGCCGCTGCTGGCCGGCGAAGGTTCGAACAGAAGGTGGGGCGTCTCACTCTGGGGCCTCAGTTACCACATCGATGATGCCGTTGAGTTCGACGAGGTGAACGTCGGGCTTGGTGTGCGCCGCTACGTCAGCCGCCGTGTGTTCGTCGAAGTTGACGCGCTGCGTAACAGCAACAGCGGGCTTGCCGTGCCGCTATCTACCGGGATCGAATTCAGGATCGCATCGTTCGGCGCGTGTTCCCTGCACGCGGTCGCTGCAGGCACGGTCGTGTATTACCAGAATGGCCGGACCGACGTGAGCTATGTGAAAGCCGGTCCGGTTCCGGGCCTCACCTTGGAATGCGGGCGGGTCAAGACCAACGCGATCGTGGTGCTGCGCGGCGACCGCCAACCCGTGGCGGCTGTCGCCGCGGCGCTGACGATCATGGTGCGATGACTATGTATAATAGATAGTTCCGGCGACAGTCGCGGTTCTTCCCTAGCGGAGAGGTACCGAAGTGGTCGTAACGGGGGCGCCTCGAAAGCGTCTTGTCCGAAAGGGCACGTGGGTTCGAATCCCACCCTCTCCGCCAATCTCGTTCAAACCTTCGGTTCTCACTCGAGTGGCGTCGCGGGTGGATTCCCGTAAGCCGCGACACGCCTGCGGCGTGCTCGCGAGCAGTACCGAAGACCTTCTGCAAACCTGCGGTTCTCACTCGATTGGCGTCGCTGTTGGATTCAGCGGCGCGCCTTCGGCCTCGGCTTGGCGGCGAATCCCCCCTCTCCGCGACGCGCTCGCCTACGGCTTCGCGTTAGCAGTACCGAATCCCACCTCTCCACCCATGGCAAGCTACCTTCGAGGAAATGTCCTGAGCGAGTGTTGTCCTGAGTGACGCGAAGGACAATGCGAGGCGCGGGAGATCGCCTGCTCCGCGAGCAGATCGAACGCCGCGGACGGCCGGACGCCGCGTTACCGACGCGGCTCGTGCGACACTAACGCGAGTATGAGAGCGATTGCAGCCATGGGCCTCGCAGCGCTGATCGGACTCCAGCCGACTGCCTCCACGCCAGTGCACTGGCCCCGCTTTCGCGGACCTGATTCGAATCCGGTCTCCGACAACGCCAACCTGCCGGTCAGGTGGTCGAAGACCGAAAACGTCGAGTGGGTCGCCGATGTGCCGGGGGTCGGCTGGTCGTCGCCGGTGGTGTGGGGAAATCGCGTCTTCCTGACCGCCGCGACGAGCGAGCAACGGATGAAACCGCCGTCGCTTGGAACGGACTTCAGCAACGACTACATCGCCGAACTGCGAAAGCAGGGGCTCCCGCCCGACGAGATCGAAAAACGGCTCTGGGCGCGCGACCGCGAGATGCCGCAAGACATCGTCATCAGCCTGATGCTGTATTGCTACGACCTCGAGAGCGGCAAGCGGCTGTGGGAACGCCAGATCTATCACGGCCACCCGCGCGGCGGACGTCACGTCAAGAATAGCTTTGCGTCCGAGACGCCGGTCACCGACGGCGACCGCGTGTATGCGTACTTTACCGACTACGGTTTGTACGCGTTCGATTTCGACGGGCAGCCGGTCTGGGCCACGCCGTTCGATCGCCGTGCGACCGTGCGTGATTACGGCACGGGCGCCTCACCCGCGTTGCATCGCGACCGCGTTTTCGTGCTGAACGACAACGAAGAACACAGCTTTCTCGCGGCCTTTGACACCCGCACCGGCAAGGAGCTGTGGCGCACGCCTCGCACCGTTGCGCCGGCGCGGAAGACCGGCTGGTCGACGCCATTCGTGTGGCAGAACCGGCTGCGGACCGAGGTGGTGACGCTCGGGCCCGCCGTCGCAATCAGCTACGGACTCGACGGCCGCGAGTTGTGGCGCATGAATCGGATGGGAGCGGTCGCGATCCAGAGTCCGTTTGCGTGGAACGATATCCTGTTTCTGACCTCCGGCACGTCCGGTGACGACCACAAACCCATTGCTGCCATTCGCGCCGGCGCGACCGGCGACATCACGCCGCGCGAGCCAGCGAACACGAACGAACACGTCATCTGGTACGACCGGCTTGCCGGCGGCACCTATCTGCCGACGCCGGTGATCTACAGGAACGCGATGTACGTGCTTCACGCGACAGGAATCTTTTCGCGCCATAACGTTATTACCGGCGAGCGTGTCTATCGATCGCGCGTCGCACCGGGCGCCGCCGCGTTTACGGCGTCGCCATGGGCGTACGCCGGAAGAATTTTCCTGATGAGCGAGGAAGGCAACACCTTCGTCGTCGACGCCGGGAATGAGTACCGCCTGCTC
>DASVFC010000763.1:0-4781 GCA_036380235.1 Vicinamibacterales bacterium | reverse complement strand
CTCACGATCATGGCGGATGTCGTCCGCAACCCGAGCTTTCCGCAGGCGGAACTCGATTTGATGAAGGCGAGAACAGCCCAACAGCTGCAGGCGCAGGCGGCCTCGCCGCAATACGTCAATAACAAGCTGTTCCGGCAGACGCTGTTCGGCGACCACCCCTACGCGCGCGTTGGCGTCACCCCGGAAACGCTGCCGGCGATCGATCGTCAGTCGATCGTCAATTTCCAACAGTCCTACTACCGGCCCAACAACGCGACGCTGATCGTCGTCGGCGACATCAGCGCCGACGCGGTGTTCGCTGCGGCTGAAAGGACCTTCGGCAGCTGGGAACGTCGCGCGCTGCCCGAGAACAAAACGGCGCCACTGCCGGAACTCAAAGGCCGCACGCTGGTGTTCGTGCAGCGGCCGAACAGCGTGCAGTCATCTATCTCCGTCGGCAACTTCACGCCGAAGCGCGACGACCCGCGCTGGTACACGCTGCAGCTGACCAACCAGATCTTCGGCGCCGCGTTCGATTCGCGGCTGGTCCGCAACATCCGCGAGGAGAAGGGCTACACGTATTCACCGCAATCGGTGTTTCAGTCGATGGGGCAGGGCGGGTTGTATCGCGCGGTGGCTGATGTTCGCAACGACGTCACCGGCGCAACCCTGAAGGAGATCTACGCCGAGATCGACAAACTCCGCGCCGGCGGTCCGCTGCCCGAGGAGCTGAACGACGCCAAGCAATACGCGCGCGGGTTGTTCGTGATCCAGAACGCGTCGCAGACGGGCCTCGCCAACACGCTCAGCACGATGACGACGTATGAGCTGCCGAAGGACTATCCGGAGACGTTCCAGCGCCAGATCTCGCAGCCATCGGCCGAGGCGATCAAGACCGGTGCGCAGATGTTGTTGGGATCGGAAGATTCGGTGGTGACGGTGGTGGGCGACTGGACGAAGGTGAAGGATCAGCTCGCCGGCTTTGCCAATGTCAGGTTCTTCGATCTAAACGGCAAGCCGATCCCGGAACCGAAGTAGATTTGAGATCTCAGATGTCAGATTGCAGATTTATCGGTTGATCCAATCCCCAAATAAATCTGCAATCTACCTTCTCACATCTGAAATCCTGTACAGCTTCGTCTGCGTTCGCAGGAACAGCGTGTTCGGTGCGAGCGCCGGCGAGGCGAAGCTCATTTCGTCGAGGCTGTTCTTCGCCAGCTCGACGTACGTGTCTCCGGCCTCGATCACGAACGTGTGGCCATCTTCGCTGAGCAGATACACTTTGCCGTCTGCCGCCCACGGCGATGCCGAGAAGGTGTTGCCGGACCCGCCGGCGCGGGCCTTGTAGATCTCTTTGCCGGTCTTCGAATCGAACACGGTCAGGATGCCGTTGTCGTTCACCACATACATGCGGCCGCGGTAGACGAGCGGCGATGAGGTGTAGGCCGAAGCGCGGGGGTGGAACCACGCGACGAACTGATTGGATTCCTCGCCCTTGGCCAGCGTGATGTCGCCGCTGGCGCCCGGCCGGACCGCGAACACCGGGCGATTGCTTTCGCCCTGCGATCCGGTCGCGAGGTAGAGCAGGCCATCTGCCGCGACCGGCGTCGGCGTCGACTGGCCGGTCAGCCCGCCGAGCCGCCAGAGTTCGCGGCCGGATTGCGGTTCGTAGGAAACCGCGTAGGTCTTGCCGATCACGATCAACTCGGTGCGGCCGTCGTGTTGCCACACGAACGGCGTCGACCACCCGGACTTCATGCCGCGCGACGGCAGGTCGCGATCGACCTTCCACAACTGTTTGCCGCTCTTTGCGTCAATCGCAGCGGCGAACGACTTGCCGTCGTTGTCGTGGACCACGAACACGCGGCCATCTGCCACCACCGGCGACGCTGCGGTGCCGAAGTCGAGATACATCGGCTGCGGCTCGAAGCGGACGTTCCAAAGCGGCTTGCCGTCGAGCGAATACGCAAACAGCCCGACGTTGCCGAAGTAGACGTAGAGACGCTCACCATCGGTGGCCGGCGTTTCAGACGCGAAGGTGTTCTTACGATGCCGGCCGCCGACGGGCAAACCCTTATGAGCCTCACGCGACCATTGCAACTTGCCGGTGGTGGCGTTGAACGCGCTGACCATGTAGCGAATCTCGCCGCTCTCGCTCGTCAGCTCGATGTCGCGTGCGATTACGCGCTTGTTGATTTCCTCTTCTGGCAGGCCCTGCTTCATCAGCTCGGCGACGTAGTCGTTGCCGTAGATGCCGGTGGACGGCTCCTTGAATTTGCCGCTGCTGATCGCCGACGTGACGAACACGGTGTCGTTCCACGCCACGGGCGACGACCATCCGCGCCCATCGATCTCGACGCTCCACGCCACGTTGTCCTTCGCCGACCACTTCGTAGGCAGCGCGCCGCCGGCAAGGATGCCGGCGCCGGCGGGCCCGCGAAATTGCGGCCATTCGATTGGCGCCCGACGCGCGTCGAGCGAGGCCGCGAGCATGACGAGTCCGGCACAGAGCAGCAGGTTGCGATGGCGCATCCCTAGAACGCTAGCACACCTCGCGAAGGGGCTCGTGCTAACGGTACGAATCGCGTGACGGACGGATCAAATGTCGTAGCGGCGAACCAGGTCGAGCTCTTCCATGCGTCGGAAATCTGCATCGTGAGACCAGATCAAGCCGCCAATCTCCGAGGTGAGCGCGGCAATCAGCAGGTCGGCAATCGCGAACGTGTGCCCCGCCCGTGAGGCGCGGGCCGTCCAGGTATCGATGGTTCGCCACGTGTCGTCGGCTGGGTACAGCATCGGGACGCCGCGAAGCGCGTCGGCAAGCTTCGCGCGATCAGCCCCGCGTGCGCCCATCAGGATCTCGGTCCTCACCGGTGCTGGCAACGCCACTTCGTCTGCGTCGAGCAGCGAGCCCAGCGTGATGGCCTCCGGACTGGTGCGCGAGCGCAACGCGCAAATCCACACCGAACTGTCGACAACGATCACGGCTTGGTTGAGGCGGCTGACGGCGCCCGGCCGCGCGTCTTGTCGAGGTCGAGCTCGATGTGCACCTTGCCGAACAAGCCCCTCAAACCCTGGACGTGACCACGACGTATGACTTCCTTCAAGGCGTAGACCACGGTGTCGGTTTTCGATTTGAACCCCAATACCTCACGGGCCTGATCGACGATCTCATCCGGTAAATCCAGCGTGGTGCGCATATAAAGACTGTAAACTATATGCCTCATGGCGGCAAGACTCTAGACTTTATATGCATGAATCGTCCTCGCTCGGAAGCCGTGAGCATGGTGTCGGCGATAGAATTTGAGCTTCATGGCCACTGTGGAAAAACCCAAAGGCGGACTCGAAGACGTCGTCGCCACTTCCTCACGCATTTGTTTCCTCGACGGCGATCGCGGCGTGCTGGCGTATTGCGGACACGACATCCACGACCTGGCGCGCCACGCGACGTTCGAGGAGACGTGCTATCTGCTGTGGCATGGGAGGCTGCCGAACCGCGCTGAACTTGGCGATTTGCAGACGCAACTGGCCGCCGCGCGCCCTTTGCCGGAACCGATCCTGCGGCTGATGAAGATGTTGCCGCCCGCTGACGGGATGGATGCCCTGCGTACGCTTACATCCGCGCTCGGCCATTACGATCCGGACGCGCACGACAATTCGTTGCAGGCGTCGTATCGCAAGGCGGTTCGCCTCACCGGCCAGATCGCGAGCCTCGTTGCCACATGGGGCCGCATGCAGGAGGGCGGCGGGCCGGTGGCGCCGGATCCCGCGATGGGTCACGCGGCGAACTTTCTCTACATGTTGTTCGGCACGAGGCCGAATGCGACGGCGGTCAAGGCGATGGATATTGCGTTGACGCTGCACGCCGATCACGAGTTGAATGCGTCGACATTTGCGGCGCGCGTCGCGGCGGCGACGCTGACCGACATCCACTCGGCGATCGTCGCCGGCATCGGCACGCTCAAGGGGCCGCTGCACGGCGGCGCCAACGCCGAAGTGATTAAGATGCTGATCGAGATCGGCCAGGACGCGCCCGCCGAGCGCATCGACTCGTATGTGAAGGGCAAGCTGGCGCGCAAGGAGAAGATCTCGGGCTTCGGCCACCGCGTCTACAACACGGAGGATCCGCGAGCCACACACCTGCGCAGGATGTCGAAGGAGCTTGGCCAGAAGGCTGGCAGTACGAAGTGGTATGAGATGAGCGAGCGCATCGAGGCGCTCGTCAAAGCGGAAAAGAAGCTGTACCCGAACGTCGATTTCTATTCCGCCTCCACGTATTACACGATGGGCATCGCGATCGATCTTTACACGCCGATCTTCGCCGTCAGCCGCATCAGCGGCTGGACCGCGCACGTGCTCGAGCAGCTGGCCAACAACCGCTTGATCCGCCCAAGAGCGGACTACACGGGGCCGGCATATCCGCAAACCTGGATTCCACTGGAGAACCGATGATGAATCGCCTGCGTTATTCGGCCGTCGCGTTGCTGACCCTCGTCGTCGCGGCACCGGTCGCGGGTCAGGAGCTTGGCACCATCACGTTTCCCACCTCCGGCGCGCCCGCTGCGCACGCGGCGTTTCTCGAGGGCGTGAAGAACCTGCACAGTTTCCAGTTCGACGAAGCCGCGGAGAGTTGCCGTCGCGCGCAGAAGATCGATCCGTCCTTCGCCATGGCCTACTGGTGCGAGGCGATGAGCCACAACCATCCGCTGTGGGCGCAGCAGGACACCGCCGCGGCGAAGGCGATCCTCGAGAAGATTGCGCCGACGCTCGACGCGCGGCTTGCGACAGTGAAGACCGACAAG
>DASVFC010000762.1:0-4871 GCA_036380235.1 Vicinamibacterales bacterium | reverse complement strand
CAGGCATTCAAGAGCATGCGCGAGGAAGCGGGCCGTGGGTCAACGGAAGAAGCCGCCGTCGAAGCGTATCGCCTGGCGCTGACGTATCAAGAGATGAACATGCCGGATGATGCGATCAAGGCGCTCGAGCAGGCGGCCCGCTCGCCGCGCCAGCGTTTTGATGCGGCATCTATGCTCGGACGGGTCTATCTGCAACGCCACGACACCACACACGCAATCGAGTGGCTCGAGCGCGCCGCCGAGGCACCCGCGCCCACGCCCGACGCCGGCCGCGCCTTGCTCTACGACCTGGCGCAGACGCTCGAATCAGTTGGCGAGCACGCGCGCGCGCTGGCGGTCTTCGTCGAACTTGAATCCGAGTCTGGCGGTTATCGCGACGTCGCCGGCCAGATCGAACGCCTGTCCAAAGCGCAAGCCCGAGGCTGATCCCTGTTCAGGCGGCTCCTTTTCGTCGCCCTCCTGCTCGAAACGGGTTTGCTCCTGGTGCTGATCCCGTGGTCGGCGTTCTGGGAACGCAATTACTTCGTCGACTGGTCGCCGGCCCTGAGCGCGATGCTCGCGAGCAATTACACGCGCGGGGCGGTGACCGGGCTCGGCTTGTTGAACGTATGGGCGGCGCTCGCGGAACTGGGTGACGCCTTCAGCGGCCGAGGAGCAGACGAAACTAATCCGCAGTCCCCCTTAAACCATCAGCAATGATCGTGTGCCTGGTGACCGATCGTCGGCGCCTGGCCGCGTCGGTTGGCGCGCCGCCGAGCGAATACCTCGATGTCCTCTCCGAACAGATCGCTGCGGCTGCTGCCGCCGGCGTCGACTTCGTGCAGATCCGTGAACCGGATCTCGAAGCGCGGCCGCTGACGGCGTTCGTCCGTTCTGTTGCAGCCAAGCTGCGCGGCAGCAAGACCCGAATTCTCGTCAACGATCGTCTCGATGTTGCGCTGGCTGCTGGTGCCGACGGAGTTCATCTCAAGGAGTCGTCTGTTGCGCCCGAGTTGGCGCGCTCGCTTGCGCCGAAAGATTTCGTCGTTGCCTGTGCGGTGCACACAGCACTTACCGCAGCTGCACGAAGATCTGCGGATTTCATCGTCGCCGGCACGGTGCTGCCTACAGTCTCGAAGGTGCGAGCCGATTACCTTGAATGGAGGGGGTTGGCAGAGGTGATCGGCGCCGCAAACGGCACGCCGGTAGTGGGCATCGGCGGACTCGATCTCGCATCGATTCCATCGCTGGCCCGGACGGGTGCGGCCGGGTTGGCGGCGATCGGCGCCTTCATTCCCACGACGGGAAAACTGGGTATCGAAGAGTTTATGAAAAAACGAGTCAGCGACATGCGTTTTGCCTTTGACTCGGCGCAATCGCGACCCTAAGATTGTCTAGTCCCTTCGAAAGTAAGGTACTTCTGGCACTCAACCAACTTCTGAACGGCGACGTGGTGGCTGGCCATCGCACGCTCGATCCAGCTGCGCGTCTGCGCGAAGCCCGCGAAGCAAAGGGCTTGTCGCATCGGCAACTTGCCGAGGCGACGAAGCTGTCTGTCCGCGTGATCGAACTACTGGAGCGCGATCGCGTCGCCGAATTGCCGGACGGGATCTATCGCCGATCGATCATTCGCGCGGTGGCGCGCGAAGTCGGATTGAACCCCGAACAGATTCTCAAGGAATTTATCGCGGCGCATCCCGGCGACCTGGCTGCTGCATCGGCCGCGGCGATAGTCGAAGCGAAGCCGACGTCATCTTTTCAACGCGCCCTCGCCGTCGTGAGCGCGATGTTGCCGATGGCCGCCGGCATCCTGTATTTTGCGCTGCCCGCCGATCGCGCGCCGGTTGCGGTGTTGCCGCCGTCCTCGATCGAGCAGCGGCAGCCTGAACCGATCCGCCACACTGCTGAAGTCATGCCGATTGGCGGCTTCGCTCCCGTGTCGCTGCCGGATTCACGCCCGGTGCCCGTCGTCGTGACGCTGACGATTTCCGCGCGTTGCCAGCTGCGCGTGGTGGCGGATGGCATCGAGATTGTCGCTCGCGTGATGCGGCCAGGTGAGACCCTGCCGATCGAGCTCGGAAGCGAATTGCTGCTGGTTGGCGACAACGCTTCAGCAGTGCAATTCAGCATCAACGGCCAGGCTGGGCGCCTGCTCGGCGGGCCGGGCGACGTCCTGTCTGCCCGCATCGGCCGCGACGACTATCAGGATTTCCTGGTCAAATACTGATGGCGGACGTCGGGCTGCGAACGCCCATGCTGGATTTCTTCCGGCGCGGGGAAGTTGCGCGCGATGTCAAGGTGCTCGCCGCGCAGGGCGCGATCGCGCCGCGGCCAATGGAGCAGCTCGGCATCCTGATACTGCTCACGAGTGATGGCGACAATGAGATCCGCGACACTGCCGAACAGACGCTGTCGACCCTGCCCTCGGATCTGATTGCGGGGTACATCGCCCGCGCCGACGCGCCGACAGAAATTCGCGAGTTCTTCATCAAGCGCGGCATTCAGCCCGCCGCGGTGCCGGCACCCGATGTCGATGAGGCTTTGATCGACACCGGCGATATCGCGATGGAGGTCGACGGCGCCACCGAAGAGCAAAAGACGCAGACGTTCCAAGAACGGCTCTCGAAAATGACGGTCCCCGAGAAAGTGAAGTGCGCCACTAAGGGTACTCGCGAGATGCGCGCGATCTTGATTCGCGATGCCAATCGCATGGTGGCGTCGGCGGTGCTGAGCTGTCCGAAGGTTAACGACGCCGAGGTCGAGTCGTTTGCGAAGATGGGCAACGTGTCCGAGGACATTCTTCGCACCATCGCGATGTCGCGCGCGTGGACGAAGAATTATTCAGTGGTGCTGGCGCTGGTGAAGAACGCCAAGACTCCGGTGGCCATCACGCTGAACCTGATGCAGCGGCTCACCGATACCGACGTGAAGAAGCTGTCGAGCGACCGGAACGTCCCGGAGCCCCTCCGCCTTGCGGCGCGGAAGCGGATCGTGAAGATTCAGTCGGGCGGGAAGCCCGGGAACGACTAGCGGACGCGCCCCACTCCGCTCGCATCTGCGCCAGGCCATCCATATAGACGGCCACCTTTTCGCGGTCTTCCTCGGTCGGCAACGTCTTCAATAAATCAATCGCGCGATACAAATCGTCCTTGATGGTGGCCTTCGTGGCGGCGTAATACAGCCGCTTGATCTCCGCGATCGCGTCCATGACGAGTCCTGAGGGTCTGCTGTGCTGAGATCTTGAGTCATCCGTTATCGATTGCGTCGAAGACCGGCGCGAAACTGCTTGAGCGGACGGGTGTTGATGACGTCCTCACTGGTAAGCCAGGCCCGGCGCGCCGTCAGGATACCCCAGCGCGTGTAATCGAGCGCCGGAATTTCGTGCGCGTCTGAGTTGATCGCCAGCTTGGCGCCGCGGTCGCGGGCCAGCCGCGCGTGGCTGTCGCACAGGTCGAGGCGATGCGGCTGCGAGTTGATCTCGAGCGCGACACCATTGGCCACGGCCGCATCGATCACCTTTTCCAGCTTGAACCGCGCGCCTTCGCGCCGCAGCAGCCAGCGGGCGGTGGGGTGGCCGACGATGTCGACGGCAGGATGTTCGATCGCGCGGATCAGGCGGCGGGTCGTCTCCTCCTCGTCCTGTTGCAGCTGCGAATGCAGGGAAACAATCACGATGTCGAGTGCGGCTAAGCAATCGTCCGCGAGATCGAGCCGGCCGTCAGAGAGGATGTCCACTTCGGCCCCGGCAAGGATGGTGAAACCTTGCATCCGCTTGGAGATCGCGCGGATGTTCTCGGCGTGCGCAAGTGTGCGCGTCTCGTCGAGGCCGTTGGCCATGGCCAGCGATTGCGTGTGATCGGTAATGGCGATGAACTCGAGCCCCCGTGCCTGTGCCGCCGCCGCCATCGACTGGATGCTTTCGCGGCCGTCCGATTCGGTGGTGTGCATGTGCACGTCGCACTTCAGATCGGAGCGCTCGATCAGCGTCGGCAGCGCATTCTCCGCCGCTGCGTCGATCTCGCCGCGGTTCTCGCGCAGCTCCGGCGGGATGTACGCCAGGCCCAGAGCCTGGTAAATGTCTTCCTCGGTGGCGCCGGCAATCGGCCGATCGTCGTCGTCGAACAGGCCGTACTCGTTCAGCTTCCAGCCGCGGTCGAGCGCGCGATCCCGCAGCACGATGTTGTGCGCCTTCGATCCGGTGAAGTACTGCATCGCGGCGCCGCGTTGCTCCGCCTTGACGATGCGTAAGTCGGCCTGAAACCCGCCACGCATCAGGACGCTGGCCTTGCCGCCGCCGTGTCCGAGTACGCGTTCAACGCCGGGATACCGGACGAAGGCGTCGGTCAGCGACGTGTGTGCGCCCGACGCAAGGATGTCGAGATCGCCGCTCGTCTCCTGACCGCGGCGAACGCTGCCGACGGTGATGACGTCAGCCTGCGGCGCCGCCGCTTTGAGATAGGCGACGATTCCCTCCGCAGTTTCCGCAGCGCGCGCAAGAATATGGCGGCCCGCGTGGCGCTGGCGTTCTTCAATCGCCTGCAGGATGAGCTGTTCTTTCTTTGCGCCCATGCCCTTGAGCGAGCGAATCTTTCCGGCCTTTGCGGCCGCCGCGAGGTCTTCGAGGCTCTTGATACGCAGGTCGCGGTAAAGAATCGCCACTGTTTTCGGGCCGATGCCTTGCAGTCGCAGCACGTCGAGCAAGGTGGCCGGGAATTCCTTGAGCAGATCCTGGCGGATGCCGGTATCGCCGGTGAGCGCGATTTCGCGGATGCGGACCGCGAGATCCTTGCCGATGCCATTCCAGGCGCGCAGGCCGTTTTCGTCCAGGCTCGCCACCTGCTCTGCGGCGTGATTCACGATATCCGCGGCATTGCGATAGGCGCGAATCTTGA
>DASVFC010000761.1:0-4185 GCA_036380235.1 Vicinamibacterales bacterium | reverse complement strand
CGGCTTGCGCAGCCACGACAGGGCTTGACGGAATCGCCGGCCGCTGATCGAACGCCTGAGCACCCACGACGGCAGCCAGAAATAGCGGCGGCCCACCAGCAGCTGCACGCACACGAGCAGGACCACCACCGCAATCAACGTCGGAATGCCGGGGATGATGTCAAGCGGCGACACGGTGATGAGCCCGCCGAGGAGCAGCAGCGCGCCAAACGACGAGCGCCCCACCGCCTCGATCATGCATTCGACGTCCGGACGCTCACCGCAGGCGGCCTGGTCGAGACGCTCGAGGAGCTGCTGCAGTGGGGCTTCAGAAAGTGTCGGCAAGCTGGGTCACGACGAACGCGATTACGAAGACAACCGCGTGCAACATCAGTGCCGAAACGACGCCGCGCCGGATCTCGCTTTGCGGCGCCTGATCGAAAGCGCGGATCATCGTCAGCGACCCGAGCGGCACATACAGCACGACGGCGGTGAATAGACCCGGCGAATACGAGCGGGTCAGCAGTGATCCGGCAACATGGCTGAACGTATTAATAATGAAGACCGTGGCAATGGTGATCGCCAGCCAGCCTTTCGATTCGTCGCCGGTCGCCGCATTAATCGCCAGCACCAGTAACGCCATGGCGACGGCATTGATTCCGATGAACGCGGCGTCCGGCATCGAGCGCCCGGTCAGCTGCACGACCCACGTCGTGAATCCGGCGAACCACTCCTCGGCGACGTGAATGGCTAACGCCGGGACGAATGGCCACAGCAGCCCGCCGTCGCGATAGTGCCACCGCATGGGCCCACTGTGACATAGCAGCGCGCGGTTTCTGCCATCGACCACATCGAGAAACGTTGAGATAGCTGCGTACTCGAACCATGTGATCCGAACATTCACGCGGAAATTGTGGCGGCGTGGTTCATGCTTCACAGCGTGGCCGGAGGACATCGCTATGACCGAGCCATTTGATCGGGAAGCTGAAGATCGCGCGTATCGGGAATACGCACGTAAGTGGGACCTCATCGAGAACGGTCCGACGACCACCAACTTTGAACAGTTGCTGGACAAGGGCGTTCAACTGCCCAACCCAGACAGCATCCCGGACGACCAAGTGCGAGCGAAGGTGTGGGAGGTGCTGGCAAACCTTGCGAGCTTAGGTGTGTATCTGGATCAGACCGACCATCTGAGCGACCGCGAGTTGTACACAAAGCTGTGGCGCGACGTGTTGCGCGAGGAAGTGCCTGCGATCGATTGGTTCGGGAGCAATCACGTGATGCTGCTGCAGCCCGACGGCGTCGAGCCAGACACGTCGACCTTCTTTCGCTACTTTGCCGACGAACGATGGCGTGCCGACTTTCAAAAGGACAATCCCGAATACGAGATGCCGGCGCACGAAGACCCTCCCTACAATCGGGACTGCCTGCTGCCGATTGCGCCAGGCGGAGGAATTGCCGAAGCGTCGACGTGGCTTGCCGCGAACTGGAGCCCATCGGCCTTTGCGACCAACCGATTCGGCACCACGAAAGCAGCGATCGACTTCGTCGAGCAACTCTATGCTGCCGGTGCCGAGTCGGTTGGGATCGACAATGTCATGATGCTAGCCAACCACGATTGGACGCCCTATGCCGACACACTGCTCGTCGAGCTGCCCGAAGACGCTGCCGCCAGACGCGCGTTGTTCGAACTCATGGAGCACGTGGGTAAACCTGACGAGGACGGGCCCGGCTTCGCCGAACTATTAATTGATTCCGGCCAGGATCGTGTCCGCCTCTGGTGGGATTAGTCGCTCGGCAGAATGCCGTCGAGCGACTCCTGGATCACCTTGCGAGTCACCGATGCTACCCAGCGCTTGAATGCTTCACTCGTCTGCGTCTCGCCGGGCGTGTATTCGAGCCCGATCGAGTCGACGTTCACCGTCGCGATCACTTCGTCTGGCCGGAACACGCCACGCTCGAGGCTGGCGTGGACCTGGCCGATGATCGACGAAAACAGCCTGATGGTGCGCGACAGGTAGCTCTTGTCGTGCATCGCCGGGCCCTGGCCGGGTACGATCAGCGCGAGGTCCAGCGCCTCGATCTCCTTCAGGCTCGCCACCCACGGCGAGATCGCAAACGAATTCGTCGTCCAGGGCGGCGGGCCGCTGCCGCTCGGCGGCGACACCAGCACGTCGCCGGTGACGACGATCTTTTCAGCAGGCAGGTAAAGGACCGTTGATCCGGTGGCGTCGCCGGTGGCGCTGAACAGGCGGAACTCGCGCGAGCCGCGCCAGAACGTCAGGCGGTCCTCGAACGCCAGATTGGGCAACACGCGCGGTAGCGGCGCCATCTCGTCGACGAAGCCGGCCGTCTGGGCGATGTCTTCTTCCATCGCGCGCCTCGCCGCTGCGGTGAACGGTGCGCCGTCGCTGAGCTTGCCGCTCTTCTTCGCCTCGTCGAGCGCCGCGCGCGTGCGCGCCAGGCGCTGCCGGCTCGATTCGATCAGGAACCCCGACCCCATCCGCTTCATGTAGTCGCGCGTCCGGGCGGTGGCGATGATCTGGATGCCCGGGAACGCCTTGACGAACTCGTCGTTGCCCGACCAGTGATCCATGTGCCAGTGCGAGTTGATCAACGTCCGCACCGGCTTGTCGGTCAGCGCCCGAATCTCGCCGATCACCAGCCGCGTTGTCGAAGGCCGCGTGTTGCTGTCGAACACGGTGACATCGGCGTCGTTGATCACCACCACGACGTTGGTGGCGGTCCAGCGGTCGAGCGACTCCGGCGCGCGAAACAGGTAGACGCCGTCGGCCAGCTTCTCTTTGATCAGCTGCGATACCGCGGGCTGCGGGGCCGCGGGCGAAATGGCGCCGAGCACAAACGCGCTCAGCAAGAATCCGATGATGATGAATCGGTGCACGATTGCTCCTCGTTCGATGGGGCCGGAGCTCGCGCGCAAATAAAAAAGGCGAAATCCCCCGGCCGGCGCGGCCAGGGACTCCGCCTGTTAACGTCCGCAACAACGCACCCATCACTGGGCCCCTGTCGTCGCCGGACGAGCGTTAAGTTGAGCGAAAAATAGTTCAGCGGCGCGTCGGCGTCAAGCATGCGCACGAGTGAGTTGACGCGAACGGCGGGACGGCGCGCTGCGCCATAAGGGCGCCGCCGCTTCCGTCTCGTGCGATGATGACCAGCAGATGACGGGCAGACGACTCGAGGTCGCGATCCTCACCGCCGTCTTGCTCGCCGCGGCGTTCCTCTACACCACGCGGCTCGACCAGGTCCCGCCCTTCCTGAGCACCGACGAAACCTCCTTCGCGCTGCAGGCGCATGCGATCGCCACCACCGCACGCGATCAGAACGGCCGCTTCCTGCCGCTCTACTTCCAGGTGTTCGAGAACATCTGGTTCCATCCGGCGCTGGTCTACAGCATGGTGCCCGTGCTCGCCGTGGCGCCCCCGTCACCAACGGCGGTGCGATTACCGACGACGATCGTCGCGCTGATCAGCATCCTGCTGATGTATGCGCTGGCACGCCGGCTTGGCGCAACACGTGCCGCAGCGGGCGTCGGATCACTGCTGCTGGCGCTCACACCGGCGCACTTCATGCACGGCCGGTTGGCGTGCGACTACCTGTTCCCCGTGCCGTTTGTCCTCGGCTGGCTGATCCTGCTCGTCGACGCGCAACGGCTGCAGTCGTCCTGGCGCTTCTTCGGCGCCGGTGCCCTGCTCGGACTCGGCTTGTACACCTACATCGCCTCCGTGATGATGATGCCGGTGTACCTGCTGCTCACGTACGTCGTGTTGTTCGCCTCCGGCATCCGGCGCGCGCGGCCGTTTGCGCTGGTCACTGCAGGGTTCCTTCTGCCGGTGATACCGCTCGCGCTCTATCTGCTCGCGATGCCCGAGGTCTACGCCGGATTTGTCGGCCGTTACGCCAAGGCCACCGTCAACGTCGACGTCGTCCAGCATCCGCTGGCGCTGTTCAGCGCCCGCCTCGTCGACGAGTGGTGGCCAACCTATCGCAGCTTCTTCGAGCCGCGCTTCCTGTTCGAACACGCCGAGACGCACCTGCTCAGCTCGACGTACACCACCGGCATCTTCATGAAGGCGATGCAGTTCTTGTTACCGCTCGGCGTGTTCCACATCGCGCGCAACCGGCGGACGCCGTTCACGTTGCTGCTGCTCGGCGTGTTCTTCTCGGCGCCGCTTGCCGCGAGCATGA
>DASVFC010000760.1:0-2001 GCA_036380235.1 Vicinamibacterales bacterium | reverse complement strand
CTCGAGCGATTCCTCGGTCTCGCTTTTTGGCAGCGCGCTGTTTACCTGCGGCGCCTCGAGGCCAAGCGACTGCAGCTTGTCGCTCTGGTCTTTCATCAGCGAGATCAGCGGTGAGACGACGACGGTGGTTCCTTGCAAGTGCAGCCCCGGCAGTTGGTAGCAGAGGGACTTGCCGCTGCCGGTCGGCATGATGGCCAGCGTGTCGCGGCCGCTCAAGATGGCATCGATCACCTGTTCCTGCCCTGGCCGGAACGAGGCGAGGCCAAATACCTTGCGCAAGGTCTGTTTGAGAGCTTTTTTCGAGACGGCCACCTCGCTGCCGAAGCAAGCGATGTACCATCACGGCCATGAACCACGACATCGCCTTCGAGATGGCGGTCGCCTCGATTCGCTTCGGCAAGGGCGTCACCCGCGAGGTCGGCATGGATCTCGCCGAACTGGGCGTGAAGAACGTGCTGGTAGTGACCGATCCGGTGCTCCGATCGTTACCGCCGGTACACACCGTGCTCGCGTCGTTGGACACGAGCGGTCTCCGTTATTCAATCTTCGACCGCGTGCGAGTCGAGCCTACGGACGAGTCGTTCCTGGACGCAATCGCCTTTGGACGCGATGGTGGTTACGACTCGTTTGTAGCGGTGGGCGGAGGCTCGGTCATCGACACGGCGAAGGCGGTGAATTTGTACACCACCTATCCACCGGCTGATTTCCTCGATTACGTGAATCCGCCCATCGGCAAGGGCCTGCCCGTGCCCGGCCCGCTGAAGCCGCTCATCGCGATTCCCACCACTGCCGGCACCGGCAGTGAAACCACCGGCGTCAGCATTTTCGATCTCACGAAGCTGCACGCCAAGACCGGGATCGCCAGCCGCCGTTTGAAACCGACGCTCGGCATTCTCGATCCCGACAACACGCGCACCATGCCGCCCGAAGTCGCGGCGTCGAGCGGACTCGACATCCTCAGTCACGCGATCGAATCGTTTACGGCGATGCCGTTCACCGGACGTCCGCTTCCGGATCGGCCGGCGCTGCGGCCGGCGTATCAAGGGTCGAATCCGATCAGCGATGTGTGGTCGCTGCAGGCGCTGCGAATGGTGGCGAAATATCTCGTCCGCGCGGTGGCGGACCCGGCAGACGAGGAAGCGCGCTCGCAGATGCTCCTAGCGGCGTCGTATGCCGGCGTCGGTTTCGGCAACGCCGGCGTGCACCTGCCGCACGGCATGTCATACCCGGTGTCGGGCCACGTCAAGTCCTACCGCGCACCCGGTTACGTCACGGACCATCCCCTCGTGCCGCACGGCATCTCGGTGATCCTCAACGCGCCCGCCGTGTTTCGTTACACCGCGTCTGCGAATCCGCAGCGGCACCTGGAAGCCGCGGCCGCGCTGGGCGCTGACGTGTCGAACGTGCGCGACGCCGACGCCGGCAAGGTGCTCGCCGACCGCATCACCTGGTTCATGCGCGAGTTGAAGGTGCCAAACGGCCTCAAGGCCGTTGGCTATTCTGCATCCGACATCCCGACACTGGTCGAGGGCACCCTGCCACAGCACCGCGTGACGAAACTGTCACCGCGCGCCGCAGGACCCGACGACCTCGCACGGCTATTTGAGGACGCGCTAAGCGCTTGGTGAAGATCGTGTCCTTCGTTTCCTTCGTGTTGACGGACTTGCTATGCGACGACGATGTAGACGATGGGGGATGGTCAGGGCGTGATGTGGACGTCGACAACTTCAAGGTCAAAGAAGTCGTGCCCGAGCGCGTTCACGGTTACTATCACGCCCGGCTTCAGCTCTGATTTCGCGACCTTGCGGTTGTTGCGGAATACCGCCGCGGAATCAAACATGTCCATCTCGTAGACCGAGCCGTCCACCGACTTCACGTCGAGCTGTTCGGCGTGCACCTTGGCCACGGTGCCGACGATCTTGAACTTCTCGTGCGCGACGGCGCTGGTGGCCAGCGTTAGCGCGAGGGCGGCGGCAACAGCAAATCGCATGGCGGAATTAT
>DASVFC010000759.1:0-3279 GCA_036380235.1 Vicinamibacterales bacterium | reverse complement strand
CGGCGGGTGCGCTCGGAAAGGACCGGGGCAGTCATGTTGCTTTTAGCAGTCGACAGATCAGACTGCTAAGAGTTTACCACGGCCGCAACGTCCAGGGCGGCGGTGCGCCCGTGCAGTCATGGCTCCTTTAGGGCAATGGCTGGGCTAATCGTAAGTGCACGTCGTGCAGGCACATAGGTCGCAAGCCAGCAAACTGCAAGGAGGCCTGCTGCGACAGCCGCATACGTGACTGGGTCGCGCGGCTTCACCTCGAACAACACCGCCTCGAGCAGGCTCGACGCGACGACGCCGCCGCCGACCCCCACCACGGTGCCGACGACCGCCGCGCCCATTGCCTGCCGGATTACCAAATGCATGAGGTGTGTCTGATTGGCGCCAACCGCGGCGCGAATGGCCAGCTCGCGCCGTCGTGCTGCCGTGGTTGCGGCAGTGACGCCATACACGCCAATTGCCGCGATTAGCAACGCCACGGCTGCGGCGAGCGCCAGCAACGCCCCGAGGGCACGTCGGTCCTCCGTATTGAGCTCGACGAGTTGTTCCAGCGTGCTCAGCCGCTCCAGCGGTCGCTCCGGATCGATCGATCGCACGGCGAGCGGCACGCTTGACATCACCGATCGCGGATCACCGGCGGTACGCACGAAGTAGTGGCCGAAGGTCCACACGCGTTGCGCGTGCGGCATGTACATCTGCGGGGTTTCGGCCTCGCTCATGCGGAATTGCCGGACGTCTGACACGATGCCGATGATTTCGGGGCTGGCGGGGAAGGGCGGCCGGTTGGCGAAGTAGCGCAACCGGCGGCCGACCGCGCGCTGGCCGGGGAAGTACTGCTTCGCGAACGACTCGCTAATCACGACCACTGCCGGGGAATCGGCGCGGTCGCGCGCGCTGATCCATCGACCGTCCAGCAAACGCAGGCCCATCAGGTCGAGATAATCAGGTCCGGCCGGCAGGTCGACGGCGATGGGTTCCGAACCGGGTTTGGGCAACGGTTCACCCTCGATTGCGAAACGACGCGTCGCCCGGGTTGTGCCCATCGGCGAATAGGCGGCGGACGTTGCCGATTGCACACCAGGCACCTGCTTAAGGCGTTCGACGAGGGCATCGATGAACTTGAGGCGCGCGGCGGCATCGGGGTATCGCGGCGCGGGCAGGTTCACCCGGAAGGTCACGATATTGTCAGTGCGGAATCCGGGATCGATCGCCAGCAGTCGTGCCGCGCTCTGCAAGAGCAATCCCGCGGCGATCAACAAGACGACTGCCGCACCGACTTCGACGCTGACCAGTGCCTGCCGCAGCCGCACGACGTCACGCGATGATGATTGGGTGCGCTGGCCGGCGGTAAGCGCGGCGACTCTGGTCGCGCGCCGCGACACGATCCAACCGAGCGTGACGGCAATGAACGTCATCAGCAACAGCAGGAAGCCGAGCGCGGCCGTGTCAAGACGGGCGCGTGCGATCTGATGCGCCGGCACGAGTCGGCTGACGCCGATCAATTCCAGCAGGCCGGCCGCGATCGCGATCGCTGCCACCGCGGCCATCAGCGCCAGCAGCAGATGTTCGATCAGCAACTGACGCGACAGTCGCGCTGCGCTTGCGCCGAGCGCCGTGCGCACCGATAGCTCGGCCTGCCGGCCCGCCGTCCGCACCACCAGCAGGCTCGCGACGTTGGTGCTGGCGAGCAGCAGGATCGCGACGGCAGCGAGACCGAGCACCATGACGGTGCGCCTGACGTTTCGGATCAATTGCGTCCGCGCCGGAACCAGTTCGATGCGTTGATCCGAATTGCTGTCCGGATATTGCCGCTCGAGATCGGCGGCCACGGCGTTCATCTGATCGAGCGCGGTCGACACCGACACGCCGTCGCGCAGCCGGCCCATCGCTCGCAGATACGTCTGGGCCCGGCTGGAGGTCGAGGCATCGATTCGCACCGGCTGCCAGAAATTACTGTCGCCGTCGGGGAAGTCAAAGCCTTGCGGCAACACGCCGATGATCGCCGTGGACCGGCCATCGACGGTCAGCATCTGGCCGACGGCATCGCCATTCGGGAATCGTGCGGCGGCGAAGTCGTGACCGAGAATGATCGTCGGCGCGGCGCCGGGCTGCATGTCGGCGGCTTCGAACCTGCGGCCACGCGCCGGGTAAACACCCAGCACATCGAACATGTCCTCCGACACCCACGCGCCGGCCACCTGTTGCGGCACGTCTCCGCCGATCGTTGCGCTGGTGTCGACGAAGACGCCAAGGTGCGAGAGGCCGGTGATGCGGGCGCGGTGATCGACGAAGTTCAGCTCGCTCCACGGGAACTCATGGCGATCGCGCTCGGGATTGGCGGTCCAGGCGAACACGATGCGATCGAGGTCGCGAGCCATCGGCAGCGGATCGAGCAACACGCGGTTGATCAGCGTGAACACCGCCGTCGCCGGTCCGAGCGCCAGCGCGAGAGTGGTGACCGCGGTCAAGGTGAACGTCTTCTGGCGCAGCAACCCGCGCATGGCGTGACGCGAATCCATTTTCAATTGATCGGCGCGCAAGCGAATAGCCAGTGCGATGACCGCGGGACCGTCGGCCGCAATGGAGCCGCGGCTATCAATGAAGGCCTGCAGCATCTCGCGGCCAAACTCGTCGCGAAATCCGCGCGGCAGCGTCAACAGCAGCAGTTGATACAGACGTTGCGACATGGCGGTTATCCCTTTTCCGGCAGCAGCCGCACGCCGCGGGCGGCGGAGACGAGTTGTTCGAGGCGCACGGCCTCGGCGCGGGCGACCTGGCGGCCGAAGGGCGTCAATTTGTACGGTCGCCGCCGCTCGTGCCCATCGTCTTCCGGCGGCATCTCGACGATCAGTTCATCGTCGAGGAACCTCTTGATCAGCCCGTAGAGCGTGCCGGTGCTGAGGCGCACGTCGCCGCCGGTGCGTTCCTCGACGTCCTTGAGAATCAGGTAGCCATGCTTGGCGCCGTCAGCGAGCGCCAGCAGGACGTGGAAGGCCGCCGGGGTGAGCGGGAGGTAGGGAGCCGGGTCGCGTTTGCTAGTGGTCATATATGGCGCGGCACGATATGTCGTGCCACGACATAGTAGACGGATCAACTCAGAAAAGGTTTGCTCGCCGGGCCAAAGCCGCCGCTTCGGTGCGCGCCGCCGCCGCGATGTCGGCTCGATTCCACGAAACCGGCCTGAAATCGTCGATTACAAGCTGCCCGTCAACGATCGTCGTCCTGACGTCGGTGCCGCGGCTGCCGTAAACGATCGTCGAATAGGGGTCCGGCCCGGCCGCGTCGATG
>DASVFC010000758.1:0-3360 GCA_036380235.1 Vicinamibacterales bacterium | reverse complement strand
TGGCGGGTGCGGCAACGGCGTTACCGCCGTCGGCCCTCGAGCGACTCTACCTCGCCACCGAAGCTCTGATTCGCTTCGGCCGCTGAGATCAGCGCGTCATCGACCGCTCGGCCGAGCCCGAGTAGTTGATGAACACCGTCTTGATCTCGGTGAAGAAGTTCAAACCCTCTTCCGCCATCTCGCGCTCGCCGACGCCAGTTGACTTGGTGCCGCCGAACGGCAACTGCGCCTCGCCGCCCACCGTTGGTTCGTTGACATGCACCATGCCGGTCTCGACCTCGTCCACGAACTTCATCACCGTGGTGACGTCCTGCGTGAAGATCGAAGTCGTCAAGCCGTACTCGACGGCGTTGGCAAACCGCAGCGCTTCTTCGAGCGACGCGGCGGTGGCCACCGACAGCACCGGGCCGAAGATCTCTTCCTTGAAGATCCGCATCGACGGGGAGACGCCATCGAAAATGGTCGGCTCGATAAAGTAGCCGTGCTTCAATGCCTCCGGTCGCGTGCCGCCGGTGAGCATGCGCGCGCCTTCGCTCTGGCCGACCTTGATGTAGTCCATCACCGTATTCCACTGGCGATCGCCCACCGACGGCCCCATATCGGACGACTCCTCGAGACCTGGCCCGAGCCGAATCTTCTTTGCGGCAGCGACCAGCCGGTCCACGAGCGCATTCTTGATGTCGGGATGCGCGATTACACGCGACGTCGCGGTGCATCGCTGTCCGCTCGATCCGAACGCGCCGCCGTGGATCGCCGTGGCGGCCTTGTCGAGGTCAGCGTCGGGCATCACAATCACCGCGTTCTTGCCGCCCATCTCGCAGGTAACCTTGGCGCCGCGCTGCGCGGCTTTGACATACAAGGCGTTGCCGACACGGTTGGAGCCGGTAAACGAGATCGCCCGCAGTTCCGGTGCGGCCACCATGGCCTCGCCGACGTCAAGGCCCGTGCCCACCAGCATGTTGAACACGCCCGCCGGCAGCCCGGCCTCTTCGTAGATCTCGGCGAGCAGCACCGACGTTGCCGGCGTCAGCTCGGACGGTTTGAACACCACGGTGTTGCCGGCGACGATCGCCGGCGCGCTCTTCCACACCGGAATCGCCCATGGAAAGTTCCATGGTGCAATCAACCCGACGGCGCCAAGCGGCTGGCGGATTGTGTAGGTAAAGGTGTCGCGCGATTCGGAAGGCAGCGTCTTGCCGTGCATCCGGAAGCCCTCGCCGGCGTAATACTCGAGCAGCGAGATGCCCTTGAGGACTTCGCCTTTCGCTTCCTTCAGAATCTTCCCTTCCTCGCGCGTCAACGTGCGGGCAATCTCGTCGACGCGCCGCCGCGAGATGTCCGCGGCACGCCACAACACGCGTCCGCGTTCCGGCCCCGGCGTCTTCTTCCAGCTTTGGAATGCCTGCATCGCCGCATCGATCGCGGTTCGAACGTCAGCCGCGGTAGCCAGCGGATACTCGGCGATGACGTCATTGACGTCCGCGGGGTTGATGTTCCTGGTGACGGCCGAGGAGACTGGCCGCTGCCACTTGCCGTTGATGTATGAGCCGGTGTTCATGCTCGGTGATCTTATCCGAAGCAACTACGACGGCTGGTAGTAGCAGGCGGCCGTTGCGTATCTTCGCTTGATGCGCGTTGCAACATGTGTGCTCTTTGTGTGTCTTGTACTCCCGCTGCCGGCTTTCGCGTTCAAGGGCCGGGTTGTCGACGACCAGGGCCGCCCGGTTGCCAAGGCGACGGTCTCGATTCTCGGCCGTACCGGTGAGGCGATCACGGATCAGGAGGGCCGCTTTGAGTGGAAACCGGATCCGCCGCCGCCATTCGAGATCCTCGTAATCGATGCTGCCGGCAATTATTCCAAGCCGGTAATCGTGGAAGCGCTCACTGCCGATGGCGAAGTGACCGTGACGGTGACCCCGCTCATCAGCGAATCGGTGATGGTGTCGGGTTCGGCGCCAAGCATTGAAGCCACACCCGGAGCAGGAACGACGAGCGTCAGCGGCCGCGACGTCGCGGTGCGTCAGCCCGCCAACCTGATGCAGGCGATTGAAAACGTCGCCGGCGTCAACCAGGTTTCTGAAGGACAGGCGGCCGTGCCCGCCATCCGCGGCCTGGCTCGCGGCCGCACGTTGATCTTGATTGATGGCGCGCGGGTCAGCTCGGAACGGCGCGCCGGCCCTAGCGCTACCTATCTCGATCCGTCGATCGTTGAAGGCGTGGATGTGGCGCGCGGTCCCGGCTCGGTGGCATACGGATCGGACGCGTTCGGCGGCGTGATCTCGGTGCGCACGCGCCGGGTCCGGCCCGGGTCACCGTTGACGGCGCAGTTCAGCGGCACCGTCGGCGCCGGCATTCCCGAGCGGCGCGCGGCGGTGGAAATGTCCAAGGGCCTCGCCGAGGGCGGGGTGTTGTTCGCCGCGCATACGCGCGGCGCTGATGACTGGGACAGCCCGATCGACGAGGTGTTCAACTCCGGTTTCAGCGACCACGGCTTCCTGGCGCGCTTCGAGCACGCCGCCGGGCCGGGCTCGTTCTCGGTCGGCTGGCAGAGCGACTTCGGCCGCGACATCGAGCGCCCACGCAACAACTCGCGCACCGTCCGCTTCTATTACCCGACGGAGGATTCCCATCGTTTCACCACGGGTTATGAAGCCACGCAGATCGGCGGCTTCCAGCGCGTCGGCTTCACCGGCTTCCTCGGCACCTTCGATCAACGCACCGATCAGGATCGCTTTGCGACCGCAACCACCGGCCGCAGCATCGAACGCGCCGACATGAAGGCCAGGGATTTTCACGTCCGCGGCTTTGGCGAGCGCCTCTTCGGGCGCGCGCGCTTCGAGCTCGGCCTCGACGTCAACGGCCGCTTCGGCCTCAACGCCATTGACGATCTGATCACTTACAACCTGGCCGGCGACATCATCAGCACGCGGCCAAACGTCTCTGTCGACACCGCGCGGCGCACCGATACCGGTGTCTACGCGTCGATCGAGAGCGCGATAACGTCAATGGTGAGCTTTGGCGGCGGCATCCGCGGCGACTATGTGACGACGAAGAACTCGGGCGGGTATTTTGGCGACCGCTCTACCGCCAACGGCGCCGGTTCGGGTTACGCGTCGGTGACGGTTGGCGGCAGTGCCGGCGTCAGCGCCACGGCGCAGGTCGCGCGCGGCTTCCGCGACCCGGTGATCTCCGATCGCTACTATCGTGGTCCTACCGGCCGCGGCTTCATCACCGGCAATCCCGATCTCGAGCCCGAGACCAGCACCCAGTTCGATTTCGCCGTGCGATACACCACGCCGTCGTACCGCGTTGCCGCCTTCTTCTACCACTACCGCATCGATGACCTGATCGAGCGCTACT
>DASVFC010000757.1:0-2848 GCA_036380235.1 Vicinamibacterales bacterium | reverse complement strand
CGATCAGATCGCCGTGACGCACGAGCGGACGGCTGGCGGCGTCAGGATCGTGGAGACATCGAAAGACGCGTACGTGGTCAAGCGGTTACACGCGCATGCGGAGGTGGTCAGCGCGTTTCTCGCCAACGGGATGGCGGAGATGAAGAAGAACCATCCGCTCCCGCCGCGGTAGCCGCGGGTCGCTCTTGCCACAACGGTAGAGAACATTGACCGGCGCAGCCGAAAGTGCCGGCGTAAATAGGACGGGGTGACGAACGCACGGCGCCATCCGCGCCGGACAAGCAAGAAGCACAAGGCGCCAGTGGCAGGCGCCTTGTAACGATGAACGCTACGGTGTTGGTCGTGGGGCGGCGACTGGCCGCTTGTGCGTGCGCGTCCGGATCAGCGCCGTCTCGGCCGCGCGTCGCACCGACGGGTCGCCGTCGGTCGTCAATTCAGACAGCGCCGCTTCAACGCCGGCATCGGCGACGAACCCCATCGCCATCGCAACGCGCTCGCGCACTATTGCGTCGCTGTTCTTCAAGTACGGCACGAGCGCCGACGGTCGCGCCGTGGCCAACTCAACGACGTAGTCGAGCGCCTGATTGACCGTGTCGGGATCGACGAGCGCCATGATGACGCGATCAACTTGCGGCCGTCCTGCGGCGGCGAGCGCGAATGCCATCGCGGCAGCGACCTCCTCATCGCGCTCCTCGGCGAGCAGTTGTTCGACGGCGAGCGCGTCAGTGGCCGGAATACCTCCGAGCCGGGCGATTCCTTCATATGCATAGCGACGGTGCGCGTCATTCTTCGAGAACCGTTCCACTGAGAACATCTCCCAGGTCGAACGGTGCGCAATGCGGGCGATGGCCTCGAGCGCGGTTCGCGCGGCCGTCGCGCCGCGGTAGTAATCGACTTGTCCCTGGAGCGCGGTCAGCGCTCGCGCTTCGCGGATTTCGCCGACGGCGCGGATGGCGGCGAGACGGACCGAAATATCGGTGTCGACGATCCTGCCGATCAAATGATCGCCGGCTCGCGTCGCGCGCAACCGTCCGAGCGCCCTCGCGGCCGCCACTCGTACCGACGGGTCCGGATCGGCGAGCGAGTACATCAACTCGTCTTCAACTTGGCTGGCGACCGGCGGGGTCATGACAATGGCGAGCCCGTAGGCGGCGTCGCGGCGTATTGATGGCCACTCATCGGCAAGCCCACGCACCAAGTTCGTCACGAGTGCGGCCGGCAACGGCCATGGCGTGGTCCGATAGCGCGTCCACGCGAATGCGTCTTCCGCATTCGAGATGCGCTCGCGCGGCGGCGGCTCGACGTAAATCGCGACGATCGCGTCGATTGCCTCGCCACGAATCGCACGTTCGGGGTCGCCGACCAGAAGACTCAGCGGCTCGAGGGCCTCCGGTCCGCGAGTGGCGAGCGCCTTTAATGCCGCGCGCCGGACCTTTACGTCCGCGCTGTTGACATCGGCGGCCAGCCGCGAGATCGATTGCGCCTCCTGGTCCATCGAGGCCCACGAAACGGTTGGCGCGCACACCACGGCAAGCGCAGTGATGACCAGCAGCCACTGTAACCGGTCGGCCAAGTGCGAGCGGGGCGTGGAGAGATGAAATCGCATTAGAACCGCCATGTGAGGAAAGCGCTGAGCGGCAGCCCGACGCGGCTGCTGGTGTCATTGATGCTCTCCAGACCGGTGCCAGGCAGCACGGGCGCCGGACTGAACTTCGGTTGATAGCGCAGGCCGATCTCGGCGCCGATCGCGATGGTATCGGAGAGATCGCGGCTGATGCCGGCATCGCCGCCGAACACGAAGAGTGTCGAATCCTCGAAGTAGTCAAGGTCTTCGAGTGTCAATCCGACTTCCAGCACGCGGATCGTTGCGCCAATGCGATCCTGGAACCGTATTCCGGCCACACCGGCGACATAGACCCGGGTCGGTCCTTCTGGAAGGAAGTAGTAGCGCAGGCCGCCCTCGAGGTCGAGCGCTGAAGTGTTGCTGAAGCGCGTGTAGAGCGGGTAACCCCCGACCGATCCCGTGATGCGTTCGGTCGCGTTCATCTTGTTATAGGCAAACGTGACGAACGCTTCCTTGTTGAAGTCGAGCCCGAGATTGCCCGTCACGCGCAGTCGCAGCGGGTCGCTGAAGTGGTTGCCGTAGCCTTGCTCGACGAACACCGCCGGCGTGCCGTTGATGCGGCCGACCGCCTCAGTGATGACGTTGCCGCCCAGCGACAGGCCGGTGCCCACCGCGAACGTCACCGAGCGCGTGTTCTCCATGCCCTGGGCCGATGCCGCAGCGGCCCACAACGTTGCGGCGGTAGCGGCCAGCGTGATGATCGAACGAGTTAGTGACAATTCGGGCTCCGTTGCAGAAAGACGAGAAGGTGCCGGCGCCCGACATGGATCGCCGGCCCGTGACGGTGGGGGTGTCCGGGCGCGGCGCTTCGCGCCGCTGCACGGAATTTCACTATACGTGGCTAACGAGGATCAATCAACGGGAGTGTGGTGCTTGGTGCGGTCAATCTCTGGCTGCAGCGTGGCTAATTCCCGTGAGGAATTGGGAGCCGCTTCAGCCATGCTCCAGTCGCTACAGATAGAAGTCGGCGCCAGGGGAGACGGAGTTGTCGACGTTCGCGGATAGCACGTCCGACTGAGCGCCTCCAGCGAACGTGGCGAAGCTGCATACGAACAGCGAGATGCCGAGCGCGCGCATCTGCCTTCTCCTTGCGGAGCGAGACCATAGCATCCTGAAGAGCCACCTCTGGACCTTTTGCACGCGACGCTGCGATGGCGCCCCCTCTGCGGAGACGAGGGGGTAGACGCCTCCGTGTTCAGTTGTTCGTGTCACCGCACCTTCTGC
>DASVFC010000756.1:0-4039 GCA_036380235.1 Vicinamibacterales bacterium | reverse complement strand
GACGAGCAGAGCTATCCACGCGAAGGAACGCAGCGCACGCATGGCTCGAGCGTATTAGGCGTGCGACTAGATCACAAGCTGAGCCGAAATCGAACCGACGACCTCGTCACGAGTATTGAGGACGTCGGGATTCGCGTAGATGTGAAGCGCCTGCAGCTCCGCGGCGGTGATGGCGTCGAAACGGTGCAGCACCGCAAGCACCGCGCTCTCAGCTGCGCGCTTCGCGCCGTCTTCGACTTTCAACGCGAAGCCAAGCTTCATCGACGGCACGCCGACGCAATAAAACCCTTCGGCGCCGAACTTGGCGAACAGGCGGCCGCCCGCCGTTCGCATCAGATCGGTGTCGAGATGATCGGTGCCGGCGACGAACTCTGGGTGCATCGTCATCGCGCCGAAGATCTTTGAGGCAGGCGACCCGCGGTCCGCCGCTGCTGCCGCAAACCTTGCGCAACCTTCAGCCACCGAGTCCAACGCCAGCGCGAAGGTGGGGAGCCCGCAGCCATCGGTCGCACCCTCGACCTCGTCGGGGTCCACGCGCATCCAGCGTTCCAGCGTGGAGCGAATGCGCTGTTGCATCGGATGTGACGGCCGGTGATACCCGTCCGTCACCCATTGATGCATCACGCAGCACGCAAGCATGCCGGCATGTTTGCCGGAGCAGTTGTTGTGGATTCGTCCAGGCTTTTCGCCGGCGGCAATCATCGCGTGCGCCGAAGGCTGGTGCAGGGGCAGGTGAGGGCCGCACGCCAGCGCCGCTTCCGTGACCTTCGCCTTGTCTAGCAGCCCCCGTGCAGCGTCCACGTGAAAGGGCTCACCGCCATGCGACGCGGTGCATAACGCAAGCTCCGGACCAGTGAGATTGAAATGCTCGACGCCGCCGCCTTCTACGAACGGCAGCACCTGAAACATCTTGATCGCAGAGCGCACGAAGCTGTGATGCGCCGGATTGCCGGCACTGGCAATCAACCCCTGGTCGACGTGACACACCGCCACGTGAACGCGATGCTGTGATTCGACCACGTCGCCGCGGGTGACTTCGACGACGCATCGGCCGGGTGTCACCCCTTCGACTCCTCGCGACCAGGGCTGCGCCCTGATCGCTCGTCGCTCAAGACTGACGCCGGCACCCATACCAGCGCGACGAGTTGCACTGAGACCCCGCCGCGTTTCGGCTTGACCAGAACGGTTTCGAGTTCTTCCGTCGACAAGTCCCAATCGGCAGCCACTTCGTCCAACTCCGTTGCGACTTTCGCCTCGAGCTCCGCGAGCTGCGTCTTCAGCGCGGCCACGTTCTCGTTGGCGCGCGTGACGTCTTCGGCCTCCTTGCCGATCTTGCTGACGCCTCGAGCGGCCGTCGTGGCGCGACCCAGCGTGGCCGCGCTGACCGCCTTGCGCCCCAACAACGCGCCGAATATGGCCGCGCCGACGGAAACGGCGGCGCCCATCTTCGCGCCGCTGGCCTGTTCGCTCTGCACCTGCACCGCGTGCTCGGCGCGGCGCAGCCGGTCCTGCAATCCCGCAACCTTCGACGCGTATTTGTCTTTGACGCGGGCAATGGCGGCATCACGCGCTTCGCGCGCCTCGGCCTTCAACCGAATCCTGAAGTCGCGCTCCGATTCGTCGGCATGCGAGAGCAACTTCGCCCGGCCGCTCTTGAATAATTCGATCGACTGAGTCTGTGCGGCCCACTGCGCGAAGTCCTTCTGCCAGGTGGCGTAGTTCTTTGGTTTCGCGGCAGCGGCAGGCAGCGGAGCGAACGACGCGTTGTCTGGCGCAGCCTTCGACAAATCGTTCACGTCAAAGTCTGCGGGCTCCGCTTGATCCCAATTCACGGCAACTGCGGCGTCGCTGATCGGCGTGATGACAGTGACGTCGCGGCTTTCATCAAGACCGAGCTTCGCATCCGAATACGAGATGCGCGCGTTGCCGAGCAACATCGGCACGAACGAATCCCCTCCCGGCACAAAGAACTGGGCTATGGCTGGATCAAGCACCGAAACGGTTCCAAAGGTTCCAAAGGTTCCAGAGGTTCCAGGGGTCGGGTTCTGGGTGACAACCCTGTCAACCTCAACCTTTGGAACCTTTGGAACCTTTGGAACCCCTGGAACCGCAAGTTTCTTGATATCCGCGCGCCCGAGCGGCCCGCGCAGGTAAGAGAGCGCCCACCGCGTTTCAAAGAGCGTCGGCTGAGCGTCGTGGACGTTGTGGAGCAGGAATTGCCGCTTGCCGAGCGCAGACAGCAGTCGATCGATCTCGGCGCGATTGAAGCCGGCGCCGGCGGTGCCGGCGGCGCCTTCGAGGCCGTCAAGCACGCGCGCCTTGTCGCGTTCGGTCTGCAACCGTCCCAGCATCCAGGTGCCGGCGTTGGCGAGCGCCTTGTAATCCAGGTCCACGGGATTCTGCGTGGCCACCACCATGCCGACGCCAAACGCGCGCGCCTGCTTCAACAGCGTCAGCAGCGGCCGCTTCGTCGGCGGATTGGCCACCGGCGGCAAGAACCCGAAGATTTCGTCGAAGTAGATCAGTGCCCGCAAGCTCGAGGTGCCGCGCTGGCTGCGCATCCAGCTGACGATCTCGTTGAGCAGCAGCGATACAAAAAACATGCGCTCCTGATCGTCGAGATGCGCAATCGAAATCACGCTCACGCGCGGACGGCCGTTGTGGCCATAGAGCAGCGTGTCGACGTCCAGTGGCTCGCCCTCCATCCAGGCATGAAAGCCCGGCGCGGCCAGCAGCTGATTCAACTGCATCGCCAATGCGAAGCGATCCTTCGCCGGAAAGAAACTCTCGAGATCGAGAACGCCGACCTTGGTGATCGGCGGCGATTGAATCTGGGTGATTAGCGCCGGCAGATCGAGGTCGCGCCCCGCCCGCCAGCTCTCCGTGAACAGGTTCGCGAGCAACACGTGCTCTCGGCTCTTGATCGGCTCGGCATCAACGCCGGCGAGCGTGAGCACGCTCGTGGCAGCCGTGCTGACGCGATCCTGCAGCAGCTCGACGTCGTTGACGATCTCCGGATCCGGCGCCGCGAACGACTTCATGATCGACAGCGGCCGCCCGGCGTTGCTACCGGGGGTGTAAATCGCGAACTCCGCCGAGTCCCGAAGCTTCTCGATCCGCGCGCCATCCTGGCCCCAGTCGGCGAGGCCTTTCGCCCACTTCGCCGCTTCCGCGGCCGCGAACGCCTCAGGTGTTTGGCCGGCGCGTCGCGCCTCGTCTTGATCGATCCACGGCTGAAAGTCGCCCGGACTCAACTTCGGGAAGGTGAGGAGCAGGTTGCCAAGATCGCCCTTGGGATCGATCGCGATTACCGGAATACCGTCGATCGCGGCTTCTTCGATGAGATCGATGCCAAGACCGGTCTTGCCGCTCCCGGTCATGCCAGCGATCACGGCATGGGTAACCAGGTCGGAAGAGTCATAGAGCAACGGCACCTTTTCCTCATTGCCCGTTGTCCGTTGCTCGTTGCTGCTGATCTCGCGGCCGAGATAGAACAGGCCGAGCTTTTCGTAACTCTCCCTGAGCGAAGTCGAAGGGTCGATCACTGACGCACCTTGCCGTCGGCAATATACAGGTAGAGCGTTCGCGAGCGGCCAGTAGCATCAACAAAGGTGTCGGTCTTGGTCGGCGTCCAGTCGCCCATGCTGAAGGTGTTGGTGACCACGCGTGCGCCCGGCTTTAATTGCCTGGTCAAGATCGGACGGAGCCGCAGATTCGACGCCGACAGCAGGAAGGTAGTCACCACCGTGGCCTTCGACACGTCGGTTTGCAGCAGGTTCTCCAGCCGGAACTCGACGAGGTTCTGCACGCCGGCAATTTTCAGGTTTGCTTTGGCTTCCTCGATCCGGACGGGGTCGATATCCACCCCCAAGCCGCGCGCGCCGTATTTCTTGGCGGCCGCGATCGGAATGCGTCCGTCCCCGCAGCCAAGATCGACGACGTAATCCTCCTTGGTCACGCCGGCCAAGCTCAGCATTCGATCGACGACGTCATGTCCGGTCGGAACATAGGGCGCAAGTTGGGGTGCGTCCGGTCGCTT
>DASVFC010000755.1:0-5887 GCA_036380235.1 Vicinamibacterales bacterium | reverse complement strand
GACGATCTCGCCGGCACCGGCGCGCGCATGTGCATTACGCCCGATCAGGGCGGCGTGCGCCTGCAGACGCTCGTCGGCACGAACCGCGGCATCGACGAGCTGGTGATTGCCGACGGCATCTCGCGTCCGATCGTCGACGCCGCGTGCAAGGGCACCGAACGCTCCGAGTGGTCGAACGACGGCACGCGCGTGTTCCGCACTACCGACGTGACATGCCCGAACGAATCCCCACGCACGATCAAGAGCGTGGCGTTCCTCGCGCCGGGGCCGATGTGGACCAACATCCAGCACGTGAGCGGAGAGGCCGCAGCGTCCAGTGTCCGCGCGCAACGCTATCGTCGCGCCGCCAACCAGAACCTCGCGGATGGAACCAGGGCGCCGCAACCCGCCGCCGCGCCGCTTGCGGACGACCTCAGGTGGAGCGTCGAGGACGTGATCGAGGCCAGCGGCAAGCTGCCGGCTGAGGCGTTGCAGGCCGCGCTCGTCGACGTGCGGCAGAAGTTCAACATCAACAAGAAGACGCTCCTCAGCCTCGACGAGGCGGGCGTTCCGGATGCCGTAATCGATCTGATGGTGGCACTGTCCTTCCCGCAGCGGTTCGTCGTCGAGCGCGCTTCCGCCTCGGCGCCGGTTGGTGTTTCCACCGGCATGGGCTGGTATGACCCGTTCATGTCGCCATTGATGTCGCCGCTGATGTCCCCGTACGCGAACTGCTACGTCAGCGATGGCTATTACGGTTACCGCAGCTACTACAACATGTGCGGTCCGTACATGTATGGCTATAACTACTACCCGTATAGCGGCTACTACCCCTACGCGTACTACGGCTCCGGGGCGTGGGTCCCAATCGACAACGGCGGCAATGGCGGTGAGGCGATCGCGACCGGCAACGGACGCGTCATCAACGGCCGCGGCTACACGCAGATTCGCGAACGGTCACCCGAGCCCGCGCCGGTGCGCGCCAACAGCCGCGGCGACGGTTCGGCTTCCGGGTGGTCGGGCAACAACGGCGGCGGCGTGTCATCCGGCGGCTATTCAACCGGATCAAATGGCTCGTCCTCGGGTGGCAGCGGCTCGTCCGGCGGCGACGGTGGGCGCACCGCCGTGGCGCGTCCTCCTGGTGGTGGCAACTAGCCAGTCACTGGAGTAACCTTCAAAGGCCTGGGGCGTCATAAGCCTCAGGCCTTTTGTTTTTCCAAAAGCAAGCGTCAGGAGACATATATGAGCACTGGACCGTTGCCGATCGGCGCGGACGCGCCGGACTTCGAGGCACAAACGACTGAAGGCAAGATTCGCTTTCACGAGTGGCTCGGTAACTCGTGGGGCGTGATCTTCTCGCATCCCAAGGACTTCACTCCAGTGTGTACGACCGAGCTCGGCTACATGGCAAAGATCAAGCACGAGTTCGATAAGCGCGGCGTGAAAATCATCGGTCTCAGCATCGATCCCGTCGACCGTCACGAAGGCTGGGCAAAAGACATCGCCGAGACCCAGGGCACCGCACCGAACTATCCGATGATTGGCGATACGGAACTGGCGGTTGCGAAGCTCTATGGCATGTTGCCGGCCACTGCTGGTGAAACGTGCGAAGGCCGCACCGCGGCAGACAACGCCACCGTTCGCAACGTCTACGTCATCGGGCCCGACAAGAAGATTAAGCTGCTGTTGTCGTATCCGATGAGTACCGGCCGCAACTTCGACGAGGTGCTGCGGGTGATCGACTCGATGCAGCTCACCGCGAAGCATAAGGTGGCGACGCCCGTGAACTGGAGGGACGGCCAGGATGTGATCATCCTGCCGGCCGTTTCAGACGACGAGGCGAAGCAGAAATATCCCGAAGGCTGGAAGGCGCCGCGGCCCTACCTGCGCATCGTGCCGCAACCGAAGTAACAGCGGCAGATGCGGCGCTTCCTTACAGTCATTGTCCTGGCGGTGGTCGGCGCCCAGCCGATCGCCGCGCAAGATTATCCTCAGTGGCGCGGCGCGCAGCGTGATGGCGCTGCCACCTTCAATGCTCCCCGCGCGTGGCCCGATCGACTGACGCTGAAATGGAAGGTCGACGTCGGTACGGGCTATGCCGCCCCCATCACCGTCGGCGATCGCGTCTACGCATTCTCGCGGCAGGGCGAAGATGAGGTGATGCGCGCCCTCGATGCGGCCACCGGCAAGACGGTCTGGGAAACGAAATACAACGCGACCTACAAGCCGAACCCCGCAGCTACGCGCACGCATGGCACCGGCCCGAAGGCGACGCCGACCTTCGCCGAGGGCCGGCTGTTCACGCTCGGCATGACCGGAGCGGTGACGGCCTTCGACGCCTCCACCGGCAAGCAGCTGTGGCAGAAACCCGGAGGCGCCGTTGAGCCGCTGTATCACACCGCGATGTCCCCGCTCGTCGATCGCGGGCTCGTCATCGTGCACGTCGGCGGTCACAACAATGGCGCGCTGACCGCGTTCGACGCGCGGACCGGCGAGGTGAAATGGAGCTGGAACGGCGATGGCCCTGCCTACGGCTCACCGGTGGCCGCGGACCTTGGCGGCACGCGCCAGATCGTGACGATGACGCAGGACAACCTCGTTGGCGTGTCGGCGAGCACCGGCGAACTGTTGTGGCGCCGCCCGTACACGGTGCGCTCGACACGCAATGCGGTGACGCCGATCCTTCACGGCCAGACGATCATCGTCTCCGGCCTCGGCATGCCGGTCACCGGATTTCGGGTTCTCAATCGCGATGGCAAGTGGCAGTTTGAAGACGTCTGGACCAACAACGATGTGTCGATGGACATGAGCACGGGAGTGTTGATCGGGACGGCGCTTTACGGCTTCTCGCCCCGCAACAGCGGCCAGTTTTTCGCGGTCGATGCCAACACCGGGCAGACGCTGTGGGTATCGGAGCCGCGGCAGGGCGACAACGCGGCGGTGGTGAGGGCCGGCGATCTGTGGTTTGCCCTTGAAACCGATGCCGAACTCGTTGTCGCGCGCGCCAACCCGAAGCAGCATGAGATCGTGAAGCGTTACACGGTGGCCGACAGCGCCACTTGGGCGCAGCCGGTGTTGGCGGGCGAGCGCGTGTTGGTCAAGGACGTCTCGACGATCTCGCTGTGGACGCTGCGCTAGCGCATACAGCAGACGCGCCGCTGAGGGTAAACGCCGGGCCGGATCGGACGTAATCAGAGAAACCTTTGGCAACCGCACGTCATGCGGAGGATGGGCAATGGAACAGCAACGTTTGACTTCCAGCGATTTTGATCCGGAGCTGTGGGCGATTTTCGATGATTACGTGCACGGCTTCATCGACCGGCGCGGCTTCCTCGATCGCGCAGCGAAGTTTGCGGTGGGCGGCGTGACGGCGGTGATGCTGCTCGACATGATGAACCCGAAGTTCGCCGCGGCGCAACAGGTGCCGAAGGACGACAAGCGCCTGAAGACGGAGTGGGTCGACATCCCGTCGCCCAACGGCAACGGCAAGATTCGCGCCTACCTGGTACGCCCTGCCAACGCCAGCGGACCGCTGCCTGGCATCGTGGTGGTGCACGAGAACCGCGGCCTCAATCCACACATCGAAGACATCGCGCGGCGGCTGGCGCTCGACAACTTCATGGCGCTTGCGCCCGACGCCTTGACGCCGCTTGGCGGCTACCCCGGTGATGAAGACAAGGCGCGCGCGGAGTTTCAGAAGCTGGATCAGCCCAAGACGCGCGAGGACTTCATCGCCGCGACGCACTACCTGCGGACGCGTAACGATTGCACAGGCAAGATTGGCGCGGTCGGTTTCTGTTACGGCGGCGCGATGGTGGGTTTCCTCGCCACGCGCGTGCCGGAGCTTGCTGCCGGCGTGCCCTTTTACGGCGGGCAGCCGAATGCCGAAGAAACGAAAAACATCAAGGCGGCGTTGTTGATCAATTATGCCGGCACCGACGAGCGCATCAACGCCGGCTGGCCCGCGTGGGAAGCGGCGCTCAAGGCGAACAACGTGCGCTACGAAGGCTATATCTACCCCGGCACGCAGCATGGGTTCAACAACGACACCACACCACGCTTCGACGCCGCCGCGGCGAAGCTCGCGTGGGAACGCACCATCGCGCACTTCAATAAGTACCTGCGCTGACGGGAACGGGGAGCCGGGAGCCGGGAGCCGGGAGCCGGAGCGGGTTGCTGACGGTTCCCGTTCCCGGTTCCCGGTTCCCGGTTCCCCGCTCCCGGGGTTCTCGGGCCCGCTGTTTGCAAGCGTCAGCTGCAGGAGGAACTATGCCCACAGATCAGCAGGCTCGCGACACCGGCGCCACTCAACCAGCCATCACTCGCGAGGACTTGCTCAAGGGACTGCAGGAAGATTTGTCCCGTGAATACCAGGCGATCCTGGCCTACGTCGTCTACTCGCAGGCTCTAAAGGGCGCGCAATACATGGCGATCGCGAAGGAGCTCGAGGTCCATGCCGGTGAGGAGCTGCAACATGCCATCACCATCGCCAAGCAGATCGATTATCTCGGCGGCATGCCGAACGCGACCGCGCTGCCGGTGAAGCTCACCGACAATCCGGAAGAGATGCTGCGCGCCGATCTGCAGAACGAGAACGACACCGTGCGCGCGTATCGTGAACGCGTGCGGCAGTGTGAGGCGCTGGGCGAGTTCGCGCTCGGCGAGCAGATTCGGGAGATCCTGATCCAGGAACAGGAGCACCAGATCGATCTCGCCACCGCCCTCGGCGAGGACGTTCCCGACGTTTCGAAAATGAAGAAGTAGGCCTACGCGAACGCGGCGAAGATCCGCAGCCAGGGAATCACGGCTGCAAACAGATACAGCATGGACAGGCCGGCGAGCACGCGGTGCACGCCGGCCATGTACAACAGCCCGCCGCACAAACACGCCATCGTCTTGGCGCCCACCAGGGCCGGCACCGCGCCGGTCAGCATCATCCACGTCGCCAGCAGCGGGTTGCCTTCAGCCTGGGGACCGAACCGCTCCACCGCGACGTACGTCAGCACGCCGTCGGCGGCTTGCAGCACGACGAACAGCAGCAGTAGCAGACGCGGCCACATATGCTTTGGGGAGAGCAAAGGCAGTGCCGGAATCTCCGTTGAAAAGTGCAGGGAGACACGTCAAGAAGTCTCCCTGCACGCGAACTTTGTTGTGACCTACTGCTTCGTCATGGCCAGGCCGGTTACCGTCGCTTCCGTATTATGGGCAAAGCGGATCCCGTACACGCCGTCGGTCGACTTCAGCTTGCCCGCAGCCACGAGGTCCGCCTTCTTGTAGGTGCCGACCACCGTGCCGTTGACCGAGCAGGTGACGTTGTCGCCGTTGACCGCGACGGCAATCTCCTGCGTCACCGATGAACCCTTGCCGGCCGCCTTGTTGATCGCGGCGTTAGCTTCGGGCTTGCGGGTAGCCTGCGCCGTGAATGGAGCCGGTCCCATGCCGCGGACAATGAAGGTGCCGTTGCCGTAAGCCGAGCAATACAGGTAGCTCTGGTTTTCGGTGCCCAGGTCGTTGCCGGCAATCACGATCCCGTACGGGTGCGGGTGGTCGTTGAGGCCCATGTAGTTGGATTCGGTAAAGGTCGCCTTGACCGTGTAGTTACCGGCGGCGCGGTTTGCCGGGTTCCAATAAGTGGTCGCCGGCCCGGTGCGCACCGTGAGCACGCCGCCCTTCTCCGCCAGCCGCGCGTTCTCGAGCTTCATTCCCGCCTTCTCTTCCTGCGCGTCGATCTTGCCCTGCCATCCCTTGGCGAAAATGCCCCCGTCCTTGACCACGACCGACCCGTCCTGCGGGGCGGGCGCCTGGGCGCCAAGGAATGGGCTCGTACATAGAGTCAGTGCCACTGCAACCGCCGAACCGTAAACCAAACGCATGGTGATGTCCTCTCGAATAGGTGGGAAGGATGAGT
>DASVFC010000754.1:0-2218 GCA_036380235.1 Vicinamibacterales bacterium | reverse complement strand
TGCTGGCGCATGCCGGCGAGATCAAGCAGAAGAAGTACCGCGAGGGACTGCTGAACCACGCGGACCAGGCGCGCCAAAGCCGCGAGCTGGTGACGATCCGCTGCGATCTGGATGTGCCGTTCGAGCTCGAGAAACTGACTTTCAGGGGTGCGGATCGAGAGCGTTGCTACGCGCTGTTCTCGAAGATGGAGTTCCGCACGCTGGTCCCCGAGTACGCGCCCACCGCCGCCTCAGTCCAGCGCGACTACGCCGTCGTCGACTCGACGGAGCAGCTGTCGGCGCTGGTCGCCGAGATTCAGGCGGCTCGGCAGTTCAGCCTGAAGATCATCACCGATGGCACCGCGCCGGTGCGCGCGACGCTCGTCGGCGTCGCGATCTCGACGGCACCGCTGAAGGCTCGTTACATTCCGCTCGGACACGAAGGGTTTGACGGCGGGTTCTCGCTGCCGAAGGCCGAAGCGCTGGCGATGCTGGCGCCAGTGCTGACCGATCCGGCGATCAAGAAGATCGGTCACGACGTCAAAGCCGACCTGATCGTTCTCGGGCGTCACGGCATCGAACTGAACAATCCAATCGGCTTCGACACCATGCTGGGCAGCTACCTGCTCGACGCCAACCGATCGAGCCAGGCGCTGGAGCCGCTCGCACTCGAGCAACTCGGCTACAAGGCAGTCACCGAGGAAGACGTCATTGGCAAAGGCGTCAAGGCGCGGGCCTTCGCGCACGTCCCCGTGGACAGCGTCCTCACTTATGCCGGCGAGCGCAGCGACATCGCGCTGCAGCTGGCGGCACGCATCGAACCGATCATCGAGAAAGACGAACTGAGCTCGGTCTATCGCAATCTCGAATGGCCGCTGGTCCCGATCCTGGCAGAGCTCGAGCGGACCGGTGTGCGCGTCGATGTCAAATCACTGGCGGCGCAAGCGGTTACGCTCGACCGCGAGATCGCCGATTTGAGCAAGCAGATCTTCTCGCTTGCCGGCGGCGAGTTCAACATCGGGTCGCCGAAGCAGCTCGCCGAGGTGTTGTTCGAAAGAATGCAGTTGCCGGTGTTGAAGCGCACCGGTACCGCGCGCACCGCGTCGACGGCGGTTGAAGTGCTCGAAGAGCTGGCACTGCAACACGATATCTGCCGGTTCATCTTGAGCTGGCGCGGGCTGTCGAAGCTCAAGGGAACCTACATCGACGCCTTGCCGTCGTTGGTGAATCCTGAGACCGGCCGTGTGCATACACAGATCAGCCAGGCGGTGGCGGCGACCGGACGACTGAGCAGCAGCGATCCGAACCTGCAGAACATCCCGATCCGGACCGAAGTTGGACGGCTGATTCGAAGCGCGTTCATCGCCGATCCAGGCAACGTGTTGATCTCGGCCGACTTCTCGCAGATCGAGCTCCGCGTGCTGGCGCACCTGTCAGGCGATGAAACGCTGACCGCGGCGTTCACGCGCGGCGACGACATCCACGATCAGACGGCTACCAAGGTGTTCGGCGCCGACAGCACGCTCGATCCGTACGAATTGCGCCGGCGCGCGAAGATCATCAACTACGCGCTGCTCTATGGGAAGACGGCGTTCACGCTGGCGAAAGATATTGGCGTCACGCAGCAGGCGGCGCAGCAGTTCATCGACGCTTACTTCGCCGGCTTCCCGCGCGTGCGGGGGTTCATCGACAAGACGCTCGAGGACGCGGTGGCGACCGGTGTGGTCAAGACGATGTTCGGCCGCAGGCGTCCGGTGCCGGAGTTGACGAGCCGCAATTTCCAGATTCGCGCCGGTGCCGAACGGATGGCCGTGAACATGCCGATTCAAGGCACGGCTGCGGACATCCTCAAGCGCGCGATGATTGACGTGCACTCCGCATTGCACGCAAGCCGGACGGGGGCCCGCATGATCCTGACGGTGCACGACGAGCTGCTGTTCGAAGCGCCGAAGGCGGCTGCCGGGGAAGTATCGGCACTGGTGAAAGAGAAAATGTCGAACGCGGTGAAGCTCAGCGTGCCGCTCGACGTTGATGTCGGCGTCGGAGAGAACTGGCGCGACGCGAAGGGGTAGCGCCTACTTCCATCGTTCCTTGACCACCGCCCATTCCGTTCGCAGGTCTGACTCCGCCTGCCCGCGTTGCTCCGGAGGAAACAGGCGGACGCGATCGGGGATGATGCCCTCGAGCACCAGCTTATCGAGATCGGCGCGCAGTTGCGCCGATCGGGGGCCGGCCAGTC
>DASVFC010000753.1:0-5344 GCA_036380235.1 Vicinamibacterales bacterium | reverse complement strand
CGGCACTCTTGGTCATGCTCTTGCCACTTGCCATTGGCTCCGACTGGCCAAGTTTGCGCGGCGGCATCGGTACCTTCCGCTGGAAAGCGGCGGCGGCTTACCTCGCAGTGTTTGCCGCCGCCATCGTGGCGTTCATGGCGCGGACGAAGTATTTCACCGGTCACTGGTCGCTGTTTTACGGCACCAGCCTCCGCCACAACGATACGGGATTGCGTCCCTGGACCATGTTCGATGCCGAACCGTGGTCGAAAGTCGCGCACAGCATTACCGGCCTGGTCTTCATGAACGAGCCGCCGGCGGCAGATCCGAGGAGCCTGGTTCTAATTATCGCGATCGTGGTGATCGGGCTGGTGTTGTTGCAATTGCCGATCGCACAGCGTGTTCCAGCCGCGTTGGTCCTGGCGACGATCACCGGCGCCGCCGGTGCGCTGGTCGCGCACTCGCATGCGTATCCGGGGCGCTTCACGATTCACCTGATTCCACTGGCTAGTGCGCTGACCGCAATCGCGGCGAGCGCACTCTTCTCCCACGCCGCCGGAACGGCGGCAACATCACCGCGTCTGAACGAGAGTGGCGGCCGTGTTGCGTGAGCCGATGGCGATCGCCGCCAGCAACAGGATGAGCGGCTTCACCGGCAGCGACTGCCGGGTTTCACAAAGTAACGGAATGTGGACGCCGGTCACATAGAGCAGCGGCAGCGCCAGCAACGCAGCCTCGGAATACTGACGACGCTTCATCAGGATCACGATGCCGGTCGCTGCGGTGGCGAGCAGCACCACCTGCAGCAGCCAGATCACGCGAATGACGATCGTCGGCGTGGCGTCGATGTCGGTATAGCGAATCGGAATGTCCGACGCCCACAGGATGAACGTCCCATACGTCAGGCGGCGCATCGCCCATCCCGCAACATCGGCGCGGATGTGCGCCATTGCGGCGCGGAAGTATTCCTGGTCGGCGATGACGCGCGCCCGCGCCCGCTCCATCGGGTCGGTCGGCTCGTCCCAGATTTTTCTTATGTCACGCCACTCGTGAACGTAAGTCAGCATGCCATCCGGCGCGCGGCCGGCGTTGCTCGCAATCACGCGCACGCGCGCATCGAGCTCGTCGCTGCTGATGCCCTGGCCCGCCGTCTGGGTGAGCTCGTCGTGCAGTCCTCCGGGCCACCGGCCCTGCCACGATCCTTCCCACAAGCCGCGGCCGATGCCGCCGGCCGGCGAGAGCGTGAAGCGCCCGAGGTAGACGTAGTTATAGGTGAACCACGGCACCATCACGAGCGCGGCGACGGCGGCGAACGCGGCCCACTGACCAACTCGGCGCCGATTGCGCTGTGCGGGCACGAGCAGCGGCATGGCAGCGGCGAGCCCGAAGGGCAGCAGGATGAAGGCCGGGCGCACGAGCGTGGCGCAACTGAACAGCGCGCCGGCGATGACGAAGTCGCGCGTGCGTCCGCCCTGAACGGCGCGAACGCAAACCAGCATCGCCGCCATCAGTACGAAGGTGGTCCACACCTCGGTGAGCACCAGCGCGCCGTAGTAGGGAAGGGGCGGGAACAGCGCCGCCATGATCGCCGCGAGCCGGGCCGTTCGTTCACCGGCAATGCGGCCGGCGATCGCATACACGATCAGGCAGATCAGCGCGAACACGATTGCCTGTGCGATCGCCACCGGCAGCGTGTGGTCGCCAAACAGCCGGTAGACCACGGCAACGAACGCAGGGTAGCCAGGTGTGCGGATGACTTCGGGAATGAAGGTCGGCGATTCCGGGAAGCGGGTGAACTCGCCGCTGCGCGCCATCGCCGCGCCGAGTTGCTTGTAACCGCCCTGGTCGCTCCACGCAACGTCCCAGTCGGGACGCTGGTAAGCAATGAAGAACGCCGCGTGCGTGAGCGCGATCAGCACGACGGTGGTCAGGAAGCGGCGCTGCATCCAGTTGGAATGATAGTGCTAGCGTGCCGCCAGCAGCTCTCGATAGAGCGCGTTGATGTCCCCGACCAGTCGATCGAGGCTGAAACGATGGAGCACCGCCGCGCGCGCCTGCTGGCCGGTTTGCCGTCGCATCTCGTCGTCGGCAAGATACCGGACGATATGCGCGGCCAGGCCATCGGCATCGCCGTCACGGACTTTGGCACCGACGTGTTCGCCGGTGATGACGTCCTTCACGCCGCCGACGTCGGTGCTCACCCCTGGCACGCCCGACGCCATGGCTTCGATCAACGCGACCGGGGTGCCTTCGTTGCGAGACGTCAGCAGGAACACGTCGGTGGCGGCGTTGATGGTGGCCAGATCGCGGCGCCAGCCGAGGAACCGCACGCGATGAGCGATGCCCAGCTGCGCCGCGTACGATTCGAGGTCAGCGCGCAGCTCGCCGTCGCCGGCGATCAGCGCCAGGATACCGGGCTGGGCGTTCGCAGCCTTCGCGATGGTGTCGAGGAAGAGGCGGTGCTGTTTGATCGCCGTCAGGCGGCCGACTGTGCTCACCACTTTCGCGCCGGCAGGAATGTCGAGATCACGCCGCGCCTGCTCGCGCGCGCTCTCGTCCACGGCGGCGAAGTCGCTCAAATCGAACCCGAGCGGGACGACGCGATATTGGTCGGCGCGGCCGATACGGAACTCGTCGCGAAGCTCGCGCTCGATGGCTGGCGAGATGGCGACGATGCGGTCGCTGAGGTGAGCCAGCAGCTGCTCGAGAGTGATGAACACCTTCGTCATCAGCGCGCTGAAGTATCCCTCGAGCACGTGGCCGTGGTAGGTGTGGACGACGCGGGCGCGCGGCGCCGAGCCGCGCGTGGCGTTGTACAGCGATGCCGCGAGGCGGCCGATCAATCCGGCTTTGGCCATGTGCGTGTGCACGATCAGCGGCCGCGCCGTCTGCATTTCGCGGTACAGCCGTCCCAGCGCGCGCAGGTCGTTGAGCGGCGACAACGGGCGGCGCAGCATCTCGACGTAGACGGCGCGCGACCCGGGGGCGATCAGGTAGCTCATGTCGCCCTCGCCCTCGCCCAGGCGGCCATGAATCAACGTGGTGGAGAAGCCGTAATCGTCGAGCGCATGGGTCAGGCGCGTCGCCTGGATCGACGGGCCGCCGATGTTGAGGCGCGTGATGACCCGCACCACGGGAATCGGCGTCGTGGGAGTGTCGGTCGGCATCAGGCGCGGTGCGATCACTCTACCATCCGCGAGGCGGCCGCATGGCGCTGAGCCGCCGCAAGAAGATCGCGTTCGCGTTCGTCGCCACGGGCCTGTCGTTGTTCCTGGTGTCGCTGGCCATGCTCGCTGCCGACCTCCTCCTGCACTTCCGTGCCGAGCGATCGGCCGGGCTCAACCGCCACGGCTACCGCGGCCCGGTCGTCGGCGCAAAAGCTGACCGGGAGCTTCGCATCGTCATGCTCGGCGGCAGCACGGTGTTCGGCTACGGTGTTGGCTGGAACGAGTCAATCCCGTTCGTCCTCGAAACGAAACTGCGCGAACGTGTGCAACGCCCGGTGCGCGTGATCAATCTCGGCTTCAACAACGAGGGCGCCTTCGCGTTCCTCCCGAACCTCGAGGACTTCGAGCATCTCGACTACGACATCGTCGTGCTCTATGAGGGCTACAACGATCTGCCCGGCGATGACGACGTGAACCGCGCCGTCTACCGGCGCAATTCGATGATTTACCGCCTGACCGGCTACTACCCGATCCTGCCGTTGTATCTCGAAGAAAAAGCCAAGATGCTGCGTTACGGCAACGATCTCAATGTCGCCTATGAAGCCGACCGGCGGCAGGAGCGCGGCGACAACACGGTGGTGTTCAACCCGGGCCTCGCGCAACGGACTTCGGCTGGTGTGATGGAGGCGATCGCTGCGATGACCAAGGCGCTCGACGGCCAGCTGGTGGAGCGGCAACGGTCGCGCGCCGGCCTGCCGGAATCGCAGTCGGCGTTGGGATGCAAGTATCCGCACGTGACTTATTGCGATTCGGTGGCGGCGGCAGTGCGTTTCGCTCGCGGCAAAGGCAAGAGGGTGGTTGTGGTCTCGCAACCGCGGCTACCCGGTCCGCGGTCGTTCGAGTTCCACACCTCGCAGCATGCGGAGCTGGCCGGTCTGATGTCGCGTGTGTTCGGGAATGACCGCGGCGTGATCTGGGCGGATCTGTCGAACCTGCTCGATTTGAAAGATCCCGATATCACCTTCGATGCGATGCACCTGAACCCACAATCGAACGCCAAGGTCGCGGCGGCGCTCGTCGAGCCTGTGCTGGCGGTCGAGAAGACGCTCGGAGTGGACGAGTGAAGCCGCGCAAGAACCAACATCCGCATTTCAAGGAGCGTTCCTTCGGGATCTCCGTGGGCTCGGTGCTACTGTTGATTGCGGCCTTTCTCGTCTGGCGAGGCCGCATCACCGCGGCGGAGATCACCGGCGGCATCGGCGCGGTCCTCCTGGTGCTGGGCCTGACCAGGCCATTACTGCTCAAGTGGCCGAGCGCCGTGTGGTGGAAATTCGCGATGGTGCTCGGCTACGTCAACGCGCGCGTGATCCTGACGATTGCGTTCCTGATCGTGCTGACCCCGATTGGCGTGCTGTGGCGCATCATCGGCCGCGATCCGATGCGCCGCCGCCGCGAGAACTTCGAAGGCTGGTCCGCCTACCCGGCCCGCTATCGCGATCGCAATCATTTCACCCGGATGTATTGAGGTAGTTGCCATGGCCAAGAGTCGCGTGCTCAGCGAGTTCATCCAGTTCCTGCGCGAGGAAAAGAAATACTGGCTGATTCCGATCGTTGTCGTGTTCGTGTTGTTCGGCCTGTTGATCGTGTTCTCGCAGTCAAGCGCGGTCGCGCCGTTCATCTACACCCTGTTCTAAGTGCCCACGCACATCCTCGGCATTTCCGCCTACTACCACGACTCGGCCGCGTGCCTGGTGGTGGATGGCCGCATCGTCGCTGCGGCCCAGGAGGAGCGGTTCACTCGCAAGAAGCACGATGCGGCGTTCCCGTCGAACGCCGTGGACTACTGCTTGCGGGAAGCCGGGATTACGGTGTCGCAACTCGATCTGGTCGGCTTTTATGAAAAGCCGCTCGTGAAATTTGAGCGGTTGCTCGAGACTTACGTGGCCGGCGCGCCGTCGGGATACAAGTCCTACCTGATGGCGATGCCGCTGTGGTTGAGCGAGAAGCTGTGGATGGGAGACGACATCAGCGATCACCTCGACGGCTACGCTGGTGAGGTCCTGTTCGGCGAGCACCACGAATCGCATGCTTCGTCCGCGTTCTATCCGTCGCCGTTCGAGCAGGCCGCGGTCGTGACGATGGACGGGGTCGGCGAGTGGGCGACGTCGTCGATCGGCGTCGGCCGCGGCAGCGACCTC